>JAPUIL010000405.1 GCA_027297085.1 Verrucomicrobiota bacterium
GCATACCGTGATTGGATTGCCTGAAAAAGTTTGGCTAGAGCGGCTACTTCTTTGTCCGAAGGTGCTCTGGTCAGGCACAGCTGAAAACCAAAGGCTGCTTTATCTTCAAAAGCTCCCTCGAACGCTTCCATACGACGTCCGAGCGCTTGGGATGCTTCGATGTAGACCGGATCATTTAAGGTCACCAACGCCTGCAGCGGTGTGTTGGTCCGATCGCGCCGGATGGTGCAAAACTCACGATTCGGGGCGTCAAAGGCTACCATCGAGGGGTAGGGATTCGTGCGCCGCCAACTAGTGTAAATCCCACGACGATATTTGTCTTCACCATCACTCGTTTTCCAGTCGGTCTCACCCCCGAAAGCGGCCTTGAGACCGAGTTCGGGTTGAGGAGGTTTCACAGGGGGACCAAACATGGTGGTGCTGAGGAGTCCGCTGACCGCCAGCGCCTGGTCGCGCACCATTTCAGCGGAAATCCGAAAACGGGGGCCACGAGCCAGAAGCTGATTGTCCGGATCACGACCATAGAGTTCGGGTGTGACCTTGGAAGATTGCCGGTAGGCGGCAGAGCTAACCATGAGTTTCAGGAGATGCTTGAGGTCCCACCCGCTTTCCATCAACTCGACCGCAAGCCAATCCAATAACTCTGGATGCGAAGGAGCTTCACCTTGCGAACCAAAATCTTCACTGGTGGGTACGATTCCCATACCAAAAATGGCTTCCCAGTAACGGTTGGCCACCACACGAGCAGTTAAAGGATTGTTATGATCGATCAGCCAATGGGCAAGACCGAGACGATTGGGTTTTGAATCCTTGGGTAGTGGCTGAAACACAGACGGTGTTCCAGGCGATACCTCGGGTCCCAAATCTAAAAAGCTGCCGCGATATTGAATGTGTGTTGTCCGTAGCCGGTTTTTCGATACTTCCTGCATGACCGGAACCATTGTCAGCGGTTCGATCTCATCTAGCTTCTTTTTTATTTCTGTGATTCTGGTGAGTTCGGTCTTGGAACCGGGATCATATTGAGCAAAGAAATTTAATAGGGTATCTTCTTCCCGTGGTGTTCGTTGTGTCACCTTCTTGCCCAATACCGGAATCAATTCCTTGGGGATCGCGGGCATCGGCTTTGCCAAATTGCTAACAGAAATCCTGAAGCGCTTGATTTTTCGGTTCGGGAAATTGTGGTAAAGCTTGAACTGCAGTTTCGCACCTTCAGGCACATCGAGAGGTTTTTCTAATTCGAATACGGTCTCGTTTGGGGCATGGAGGTTCCCATTAACCGCCCAGCCGGTAAACCGGTCTCCGGTATTGCCATCTAATACGTCCTTAGCGACATACCATTCCTGTTCAAAGCTCGCGCTCGGATTGGTGAGCTTGAGATGGGGGATCTTCTTTTTAGAGTCCCCTTCCTCCTCTGCATCCGCGGGTTCTTCTTCCTCTTGTTCCGTACCAATCAATCTGACCTCAAACTCGTTGAGAACCCAGAGTTGGTCATGGGCCTGTACCTCAAGCCTGATACCAGTAATGGTACCAGCTCCGGCAGGGACTTCAGTATTTATCGTGTAATTATCCCGCGGTGCAGAGTTGTCACCCACCAAAATAACACCTTGGTCATCAATCGTAAATGGAGCCTTTGAGTCCGCGGTCATGTCAGCCGGGGAAGGCCGCAAAACCCGCCAACCGTCACCTTCCATGAGTTCTTCCTCCCACTTCCATCTGCGTTGCTGATGGGCAGACTCCCGGAGCTTTTTCTTAAGGTCATTTTCCAGTGTGGCAAATTCAGTTTCCAGTTTTGCTTTTTCCTTATTTTGGGCATCGGTATATAAAGGGATGAGGGGCTTCTCATCCTTGCGGTCTTCGTCAGAGCTATTGTTGAAGATCGCAAACATTTTGAAATACTCTTCCTGTGTGATCGGATCGTATTTGTGGGTGTGGCATTGCGCACAGTCTATGGTCGTACCCATCCAGACTGCCATGGTGGTGTTAACTCGGTCCACGACGGCCTCGTTGCGAAATTCCTCGTCATTGGTGCCTCCCTCACTGTTAGTTTTTGTGTTTCGATGAAAGGCAGTGGCTACAAGTTGGTCTATGCTAGGATTTTCCAGCAGGTCGCCCGCGATTTGTTCAATCGTAAACTGATCGAACGGTTTGTTCTCGTTGAACGAGCGAATGACGTAGTCGCGAAATCCCCAGATGGTACGAAGAGGATCGTCGGCATATCCGGCTGAGTCGGCATAGCGTGCAAGGTCCAGCCACATGCGAGCCCAGTGTTCGCCATAGGCCGGTTTGTCTAACAAGTTCTGCACGTAACGTTCAAACGCGCCGGATTTGTTGTCTGCAAGGAATGCTTCTACTTCTTCTGGAGTGGGAGGAAGGCCTGTCAGATCAAGAGCTGCTCGACGCGCCAATGCGTTTCGATCCGCCTCCGGAGACTGTGCCAGGTTTTCGGATACAAGACGCTGCGCCGCGAAATGGTCAATTGGATTCACCAAGGTAAAGCCCTTCGCTTCGATCTCCGGCACGGAGGGGCGCACAGGTTTCTGATAAGCCCAATGTCCGTCGTAGATGCCCCCTTCCTCGATCCACTGTTTCAGCAAGGCAATCTCCGACTCATTTAAACGTTTACCTTCCTCAAGTTGAGGCATGCGATCGTCTTCATCCTCAGTGGTAATCAGATAGAACAGTTCGCTTTCCTCAGGGTTGCCGGGGACCACTGCCGTATAACCCCCCAGGTCCATTCTGGAACCTTGCTCCGTGTCGAGTCGCAATCGGCCCGTTTTTCTCGACCCGCCCTTGCGCTTGTTTTCGTCCGGGCCGTGGCATTTGAAACAGTTTTCGGAGAGAATGGGGCGAATATCGCGATTAAAATCAATCGCTTCCTCGGCAGCAACCGGAAGCGCAAACACCAGAACACCCACCGCGGTAGATCGCGGGAATAGTGAAAGTTTTGAAATAAGATCCCTAATCATGGGGTGGAGTTGGAAATATTGTTAGCGGGCAGACTAGCATACACCGACGGATCCGCCAACTTGAATCACAACATCTGAATAGGCTGGGATTAGTTGGACTGAGACTCGCCTGGACTTGAGGCAACTCGGGTCACCCGCCGGAAAAGCAAGGTGGCAATCAGACCCATGATTGCAAAGCCAGCGACCACGACAAAGACGTGTTGATGACCCAATGCGCCAGGGGAGCGGTCTATCAAGTAGCCGAATAGCGGACCCGTGAAGATGTCTGGCGTATAGCCGATTACAGACACTAATCCAATCGCGCTGCCAGTGAAGGCAAGAGGTATGCGGGCTTCTTCGAACAATGCGAAGTAGATCCCTCGCAGAGCGTAAATGCCGGCGCTGGTTCCCGCCACGGTACAAATAAGAATCCAGTAAATTCCATTTCCCAAAGCGCCAATAGCAATAACCAGACTACCCGCAATAACCACCAGAATACTAAATATGATCATAAGCGAAGATCCGAAACGATCGCCCAGCAGGCCAACACCTATGGCAGCAAATGGGCGCACCCATAAAGAGATAGTCCCTAACCGAGCGGCCGCCACGTCGTCGTAGCCGAAAGCATCCCGGGCATACAGCGAGAAATCAGCAGTACTCTTTATGCCCACATAGGCACAAACAACTATGGTGGCTTGCAACCAAATCGCCGGCATGGGTAGCACCTTGCGCACACCTTCCAGGGTCAGTTTTTTTCGAGCGCCCGCAGAATTATTTCCATTAGTTTCGGGAATTGAAAACCAAACCAGTACCGCCACTCCAAAAACAAGGCCAGTAAAAATCCATATAATCTGTTTCAACGCAGCGGTACGTTGCTCGAGCGTTGCAGAGGCAACTCCAGTTGGAAGCAGTGCTGCGAAAATAGATACTGAAATGGTAGCCAGGAGAGCGGCGGTAAGACCCCGCCCACCATCGAGCAATCCAAAGGCGCTTCCCTGACTGGTATTTCCTCCCCATTCCCGAGTGGCTCGGATGAGCGCCGCCCAAAAAATAGCATGGTGGTTACCCCCCAATAAAAATAAAGCTGCCGGAGAACGTTCAACGGGGGTATACTAGCCAGAAGAATACCACCCATCCCGGTAGTAATGAGGGCGAAAGTCATTAGCCACCTCGCCGGGAAACGGTCGGCCAATAATCCACCTGGAAAGTAAGCCAACATGGCAACCGTACCAATAACTGCGAAGGCGGTGCCCAATTGCAGGTTAGTCAGTCCGAACACGTCCAACACGGTCGGCCTAAAAATCCGGGCTAACACAAATGGCAAAATGAAAATACACTCACCCGAGATGATCAGCGCCAACATAACCACCATGCGGTTTAAACGGGTCCGGGTAGATGTTGGCATAAAGTTTGTAGTTATTAGGAAAACTGGATACCAAACCTAGATGCAAGTGTGAGGAGTGCAAGGATTCGATCGGATCGCAATAATGCATTCAGAATCAGAGCGGACATCTTCGATCCTAGGGAGCTCAAACTCCACCACAGTAACCCAAGGCCACAGGCGAAGTTAAAAATTTCAATTGCTGAATCCATAGCAAATTCTCAAGCTAAGAAAAGATGAAGAGCTGGATCCCCATGGCTGTAACCGGTCTTTTAACTTGTCTTCAATTGATTGGTCAAAACTCCTCGTTCGAATGGCGCGTGAGTGAACCAGAAAACCAAGGCATGTCCTACAAAAAGTTGGAGCAGCTGACCGCAAATCTCATCCAGCGAGACACTAAAGGTTTTTTAGTCATTCGAAATGACACCATCGTATACGAGTGGTACGCACCCAATCGTGGAAGAGCATCCAAACACTATACCGCTTCTATGGCCAAGGCCCTGGTAGGTGGAGTATCAATGGCAGTTGCTATGACAGATGGGCTTATCTACCCAGACGATCCGGTATCAAAATTTGTTCCTCAATGGAAAACGGATCCCCTAAAATCACAGATTACTTTAAAGCACCTGGGAAGTCACACTTCAGGCATACAGGATGCGAATTTCCGGAACGAATCGGAAGGCAATGTTAAACAAGATGACTTCCCTGGTTGGGACGGTGATTTCTGGCGTTGGCGGTCGGACAAGCATCCCTCGAATCGAGACGCGTTCACGCTCTCGCGTGATATGGCCCCCATCCTCTTCACACCGGGAACTGATTTTCATTACAGCAATCCCGGGATCGCCATGTTGAGCTATGCCGTCACAGCCAGTTTGAAAGGCTCGGTACATACGGATGTGCGGACTCTGCTACGTGAACGAATTATGAAACCGATCGGGGTGCCAGAAGAAGAATGGTCATGCGGATATGGTAAAGTTGAATCCTTGGATGGACTACCCATAGTGGCCAATTGGGGTGGCGGAAGCTTTAGTGCCAATGCCACCGCGCGTGTGGCACGGTTGATGTTGAGGCAGGGTGACTGGAACGGTCAGCAACTACTCAGTCCCGACGCCATTGAGGCCACCGTTTCAGATGCCAAAACTCCCAAACATGGAGGGATTGGCTGGTGGACAAATTCGGAAGGTCATCTGGGCAAAGCTCCCAAAGATGCCTATTGCGGATTGGGAGCGGGGAATCAGGTGGTGCTGGTGGTTCCCAGCCTCAACCTGATCATGGTTCGCAATGGCGGTTCTCTCGAACCAACTTCGGGATTTGATGCAGGAAGCGCAGTGCTTAGACAAGTGCTATTTGATCCGCTGATGGGCGCGATTTTGGACACCCCAGAATTGCATCGGAAACCAAGACTTCCCTACCCGCCTAGTCAGCTGATTGAAAAAATCGAATGGTCCCCTCCTGATTCTATAACCCGAAAAGCCCAGGGCAGCGATAATTGGCCAATCACCTGGGCGGATGACGATGCACTTTACACTGCCTACGGGGACGGCTGGGGATTTGATCCCATTGTGGAGAAAAAACTAAGCATGGGCTTCGCCAAAGTTACCGGCGGACCAGGCCCTGCGAATTTCAAAGCGGTCAACCTCCGGTCGGACTCGATAGAACGTCTCGGTCAGGGACCGCACGGAGCAAAAGCCAGCGGAATCCTCATGGTCGACGGCGTACTGTATCTATGGGTACGCAATACAGAAAACGCACAACTCGCCTGGTCATCAGACCACGGAACTAGCTGGACCTGGAGTGACTGGAAATTCACTACCAGTTTCGGGGCACCCACATTTTTGAACTTCGGTAAAAACTATGCCGGTGCGCGCGATGATTATGTTTACGTGTATTCACAAGACGCGGACACGGCTTATGACAAAACCGACAGCATGGTTTTGGCCCGTGTGCACCAAAACAAAATCAGGGATCGATCTGCCTACAGGTTTTCCCTTGAAATCCAGGTGTCTGAAAAACCAGTCTGGACACCCAATGTAGACAAACACCGCACCGCGTGTGTGGAGAAATGGGGGGAAGAGAAGT
>JAPUIL010000406.1 GCA_027297085.1 Verrucomicrobiota bacterium
CTCGTGGAATCCTTCGGCTGATCCATCACGATCGGATCCTAAAAATTGTGACCAATCCTCAGCCCCGGCAAGCGAAGTCCAGGAAAAGGTGATCGCGAAAAACATTAAGAAAGAAGTGCAAGAAAGCTTTTTCATGATATATTGTCAGACAAGGGTTCACAGAATACTACACCTAATAGTTTCAAAAAATCGAGTACCGAGGAACGTAGTGACGACACCTCAACGAGCATAGCGAGAATAACAGTGATGAAGAGCAAGGCGCGGTTCGCAACAAACGCGGGAGCGTAAATTCCTACGTTACCAAGCGGGTTGCGGGCTGGAACGCAGCTCTTCACGCATGCGCCAGTGCACCGTAGCCTTGGCGAAGGCTGTATCGGTTTTAGCCTTCGCAAGGGCAATTTTGTAACGCCACATTTAGTGAAGTTTGAGAGGTTTATTCTAAAATCCATAATACACTGATTTAAAATGAGATAAACCTGCTCTTTCGAAGGCGTTTGAAACGTTAGGGTTAAGTCAGACCGAGAATTGATATGTTCCTCTAACAACGCCTCTGCCTTCTATGAGGTTACAATTTTCTTGTTGTTGAGGGGTATGGTCCCGAGACAAAAACAATTTTCTATCAGTAATCCGGATTGACTTTTTTTGGTTAATTCAGGTCAAGGTCACTTTAGCTCTCCCTCAATTGATCTGTATTGCCAGAACCGCCATAATTCGGCGAGAGTGCCCAATCCCTAAAACCACAACTAGCATGAAGAGATCGTTGCTCATCTTAATCGCCGCAGCGTTGATCTCGGTCGACGCGCTGCATTACGAGGCCCTCGCGGCTCGTCCGAATATCCTGATCGTGACCGCCGACAATCTCGGTTACGGAGATCTCCCATGCTACAATCCCAATACCTCGATCATCGCACCTCGGTTGGACCGGCTGGCGGCCGAAAGCGCCCGACTGACGAGCTTCTATACAGCATCATCCACCTGTACCGTATCTCGCGCCTGTTTGTTGACCGGACGAATCCCACAACGGCATGGGCTGGTCAATCAGCTACCGGGCTTGGAAGGAAACTACGGCGTGGGACTGGGCCATCGCGAACGCCTCATTCCCCAGATATTGAAAACAGCCCCCACGCCCTACGCCACTGGCTGCTTTGGAAAATGGAACATCGGTTTTGCAGAAAGCTCCCGCCCTACAGAACGCGGATTCGATGAATTCATCGGGCACGCCTCCGGCAACATCGACTACTACAGCCACAACTACAGAGGTAAACACGACATGTTTCAGGGTATCGAGGAATTGTATCGCGAGGGGGAGTACGCCACCGATATCTTCGCCGACGCAGCCATAGACTTCATTCAGCGAAATTCGAAGACCGGCAACCCGTGGTTCTGCTACTTGCCCTTCAATGCGCCGCATTTCCCCAGCGCAAAGAACAAGAAGCCCGGACAACCCAACATATGGCAGGCGCCTGACTGGGCGTTCGAAGAATACGGTTGGTCACCCGACGAAACAGATCCTGAGAAACGTTATGCCGCCGTGGTCACGGCCTTGGACAAAGCTATCGGCCGCGTTCTCGACTCACTCGACCGGGCCGGTGTGGCGGACAACACCTTTGTATTCTTCATGTCCGATAACGGCGGATTTCGGCTTGGCCGGGAAGGTATCGACATCGGCGTCAATGATCCGCTCAGACTGGGAGGAGTTACCTGCTGGGAAGGCGGAATACGAGTCGCCGCCATGGCGCGATGGCCGGGGCGCATCAAGCCGGGCTCTGTCATTTCCGAGCCGTTCTGGTCGCCTGATTTGATGTCGGCCTGCGCGAAACTCTCCGGCGCAAACCTTCCTGGCGACATTGTTTTCGACGGCAGGGACCCGCTCCCCATCCTGACCCAAGGCGCAACATCCAAACATGAATCGTTCTTCTTTATTTACCAAGACCACGCCGCATTGCGCGAGGGCGACTGGAAGATCGTGCGCGAAAAATCGACCGACAGCTGGCAACTGTTCAACCTTAAGAGCGATATCTCAGAAGCAAACAATCTGGCGGACGAACACCCGGATCACCTCGCCCGTTTGGAAGCTGCATTCAAGCAATGGCAAAAGACATTTTAAATCGCTGATGACCGGAAGTGGTACGGCATCACCCCAGCGAATTGTAAACGACTCCAACTAACAATTTCTTATAAGTAAAAGCTTTGCTTCTTAGAATGGGAGTGTTTTGGTGATTGGATGTCATACGAACTAACTGGAACAGTAAAAGAAATCTTCGATGAACAAACCTTCGACAGCGGCTTCAACAAGCGTGCATTCGTTGTTACGAGTGAAGCGGATAAATACCCTCAGGACATTCAGTTCGAATGCCTTAAAGACCGCGTTGAATTGGTAGGCAAGCTCTCTAAAGGCGATAAAGTGACGGTCAGTTTTGATATCAATGGCCGCGAATGGAACGGCAAATATTTTGTCAACCTCGTTGCTTGGAAAATCGAAAGCGGGAGCCCAGACACGACCAGCGAAGAGCCGCCACCCATTGACCCACCAGAAGAAATTTTCGACGAAGAACCTCCTTTTTAATCTATTAAGGGAACACCACCAAAGGGGTCAAACGTAGAATATAGAATACTAACATTGTCAGCTTCCCCGTTCTTGGGTCACGCTAAGCTCCATGCCAAGAAAACAGCGGATTGTTCCGAGCGGCGCGACATCGTCCATTTCCCGGAACAGTCTATCATGTCATTAGTCGGGGAAATTACCGTAAGGATCTCTTTTCAGATTTCAAAACTGCAGCAGCGTTTGAAAAGACCATTTTCCAAGCTGTTGAAAGATGTGAGTGGAATTTATATGCCTAGGTGATAATGAGCAATCACTACCATTTGGCTCTGGAAACTCCCGAACCAAACCTGGTAACGGGCATGCAGTGGTTGCCGGGCACGTTTGCCACTCGGTTTAACCGCCTTCATGGGGAACGCGGACATGTGTTTGCTCGCTTAGTCGCCTGAGAAGCAACCACTAAGCTCACCCTCTTTCAGAGGGCTACACCATCTCCGCACTCTGTGCTCCGTCAGGGGCGGTATAAATCTTTGGTTGTGGAGCCGGACCGTTCTTTATTGGGATTAATCGACTATATTCACCTTAATCCGGTGAGGGCGGGGATTTGCCAGGTAGAAAATCTTAAGCAGTACCCATTTAGCAGCTACCCGAAATTGTGGCGGCGCAAGGTTCGGACACCATTGAATCGCAATGTACTTTTGTCACTACTGGGCGTAAAGGACAGCATCGGCGGTATGCGCAGCTATCAAAAGCATCTGGAGTTGTCCGAAGAAAGCGATCCACAAAACAGAGATAAACTCTACCGCAGCTATTGCCGCGGTTGGTTTATCGGGGGTAAAAAGGCTAAGAAAGAATTGGCAGATGACCTCAGCAGGCAAAATCCCGGTATTGATTGGGAGGGCCAGGATTTGGCCGAACTGAATGAAACGAATTGGGAGGGCTTTCTGCGTGAACAACTAAAAAAACTGGGGAAGACAGGGAAAGATATTGAAGCAGATCCGAAAGGATCACCGTGGAAAATGGAAGTGGCACGATTAACCCGAAAGCATACAAGCTGTAAAACCCCATGGCTGGCAAAACGGCTCAACATGGGCCATCCCAGCCGGATCACTGCGGCAATGAGGCAGCAATAATTCTATATTCTACGTTTGACCCCTTCGGCTTCTCTGGATCAGAACCCCCATTGACTGACATTGAAACCGTAGTGATCTTTTAGGTTTTGCATGTCATCCTTCCAGAGTTCGTGGAAATACTGGCGCTCAGTATCTGTGAGGGTTCTCTTGGTTCGTTTACCTAAAAAGGGGGAGTTATTGATCATTTTTCTGATGGGTGTTGGTAATAATAATGCCAGTTTTCTGATAGATGAGAATTTATGAGCAATATCTTGTGCTTTGGTTGGAACGGCAGTGGTGTGCTTTTCTTCTTCTTTGAATTGAAGTTCAATTTTTTCAAGACCCAGTTGTTCTCGAACTTTTTCAACTGCCGCTTCTGGATTTTTCTTCAATTCTTCGAAGCAAATTAGAATTAGTTTAATGCTTGGGAACACTTTTCGGTATTCTTCCAGTTGTTTAAAATACATGGATCTGTTGAATGCATTAGGGTCTTTGAATCCTCTGATCGGGTTATCCCAGTTTTTTCCTCTGTCAAAGTTCAAGTCTGACTCGAGTCGATCATAGGGGTTTCTGAGAATGT
>JAPUIL010000407.1 GCA_027297085.1 Verrucomicrobiota bacterium
GCCGTCCAGCAGCAGGCCATAGCGCTGCGAAGTTCCTTGGCCATTGTCGGACCGACACAACGCATAGAGGAAAGATTGAGGACGATAATGAAACCTAACAAACGCTTTTACAAGACTCCAAACACCGCAAGTATCGTGTTCGTGTTGATTCTAACAGCAATCACAGTCTCAACCACAGTTCATATGCACTCTGTCGAAGCAGCAGATTTAGCCAAGCTGCCCAGCGGGGAATCTACCTCGGAACCAAACAGCCCCGTATCTGTGAGTCCCGACAAATTCATAAGCGTTGAGTGCGTTGTATATGAAGTGGAAGCGAGTGTCCTGCATGATCTGGTTGGCAAATCATCTGACGATCTAACTGGTCCGGCAGTGACAATGGACCAAATCCTCATCGGAAAGATCACCACATCGGCCAAAACCAAGGAACTAGTAAGATGGGGCGATTCACCGACTGTTGTACGTCTCGGTGAGCTCTGTACTTTTGCATTGACGACAGTGATTGGCTATCCAACCAAGTATACCATAAATGGCTATCCGGCCAAGTATACCATAGACAGCACTTCCGGCAAGCCTCTATTCAAATATGCACATACCGGGCTAGAACTTCAACTAACCGCTACTAGGATTCAGGATAGCGACATGATTTTTATCGCCATAGAAACCAAAAGCAAGAAGCTTCATTACGATTTCGCCAAAGATACTCAACATTCAACCGAGATCCCGGTAATCGGTGGTAGTTTTGCAAATGCCGAAGTTACCGCCAAGTTTGGGCAATCCATTCTCTTCAGCGGACTGCCAGTGGGCGGTCTAGCCAGCCACGAAACATCAGACCGCTGCCTCGCGTTTGTAATAACGCCTCACCGCGGGGATGTTTCTCATCAAGACAAGCCGAACGAGTCACGATCTCGAGCCGTCAGCCGATTGGCGAAGACTTCAAGGAGTGCCAACGCAACTCCCTTGGCAGAGCGATACGAAAAGACACGTCGAGATTGCGGGCTCTTGGGATTTCACCTGATGGTGATCATCTCCAGCGATACCGAGAACGTGACCGAGTTTGTCGACCAGAACTTTGTCGACTACCAAACAAACAAGGATGTTTCAGCTTTCATGCAAATCGTGTTTTCTCGCGGGCGAAAGAGTCTCGAATCCGCCGATACGGCATTCTTGAAAGAGCAGAATTGGCAACTCCCCGCCGAGGGTCGTGTCTTCGCGTGCGCGATCGATGCCAAAGGGAAGGAGCTGGGTCGCGTGGAGATTGACGTTTCGGACAAGCAAGCGGTGCAGGAAGCGGCCGCTTTCATCCACCAGCATGCGCCGGCACTAGTCGATGCCGAAAAGAAGTGGCACGAAGCATTTACGATGGCGAGTCGCTCCAGGCGACGAGTTTGGGCGCGTATCAGCCAGAGGTATTGTGGTCCATGTTTTCGGATGGCACGGTGGCTGGACGATCACCACAAGCTTTTGGAAAAGGACTACGTGATGCTGAAAATCGATAACATTCGCGATCAGAACGGCATTCGTGTCGCCAAACGGCTGACCCGTGGAAAAAACCACGGAGTTCCCTTCCACGCGATCTTCGATCAAGACGAACTAATGCTGATTGACAGCGCAGGACCGCTCGGCAACATCGGCCACCCGAGTGGCATCGAGGGGAAAAAGCAACTTCGAAAGATGCTCTTGGAGACTCGGAGAAGTCTGACGGACGCCGAGATCGACCAACTCGTCGAGAGCCTCGGAGACTAGGCAGGTCGACTCGATAAACGGGATGAGCTGTACTTGTCAACCGCCAATGGGACTACTGTACGAAGGCAGAATGCACCAGTAAAGCCTCTTTAGAACGATCACTAATTGGGCCGCCTTAGTTGATGAAACGACAACAGTTTTCCAACCAGGAACTATGCCTTAGGTGCCCCTCTTTATGACCTTAATGGAGCCAACTCATATCTTTAAATGTATGACTCCATTTTAACACTACAGATGCTGATTCTGCGAGGACTGGGCTCAAATGACCCCCCATTTTGAGCTGATTAGTGCCATTTTACAGAAATATTTGGAGCGTATCGGATTCAATGAACGAAGCAAGTGACAGCCATTTTTGTGAGGAAACGTCCGTGGGACATCAGCTGCTCAGTGGTGGTCCCATTCATGGTTGACAAGTACAGTAGAAGCCGACAGGATTGCCTTCGTCAGTCCCGTAGATGCCTACATTTGTTCCACCGGGAACATCGGTAGTAGTAAAAGTTGACACCATCATAGGAAAAACCGTGATAATTCCCCTTTGATCTACCTTTCCCTCAAGGGTACAATCAGTTCTATGGTTGAAAAATCAGTGAATCACAGTTCCGATCAGTAAGTTTCCTATCAGTTGCAATTCGGTGCCAGCATGACCCGGGCATTCCGCTCTGCTGCATTTATTCGACCCGAAAAGACTGCATCCTTGCAGGCCGGGTTTTCCGGAGGACGACGCGCCCGATCGAAAGCCATGTGGACCACCTTGCGAAACGATTCTTCACTGACTTGTTTAAAGAAGGAAATCCCTAGCGCTGACCCATGAAGATCCTCGTTTTATTCATCAGTATCGTGTTGGTTCTTCCTATGGCCGACGCCGCCCCCGTGGATTTTGTCCGGGAGGTGCGCCCCATTTTTCAACAGCATTGTTACACATGTCACAGCGCAACGGAAAAGAAGTCGGGCTTAAGACTGGATGTGAAAGCCTCCGCGCTCAAAGGCGGGCGTCATCACGGACCCGACATTGTCCCGGGCGATGCCAAACAAAGTCCCCTCTTCCACTTCATCACCGAAAACAATCCCAAAGAACGCATGCCGCGCGAAGGAGCTGCCCTGTCGACCGGCGAAATCGAAACCATATCCCGCTGGATTGATGAAGGGGCGAAATGGCCAGATGGAATTGACGAGGTTAAACAGGATCATTGGTCGTTTAAACCGCTGAAGATTTCCGAGCCTCCTGAAGTAAAGAACGCTGGATGGCCGCGTAACGTCATCGATCGGTATATTCTCGCCCAACTCGAACACGCTGAACTGAAGCCGGCGCCACCCGCCGATCGAACCACCTGGCTTCGCCGCGTTTCACTCGACCTTACAGGACTGCCGCCAACTCCCGAACAGATGGCCGAGTTTTTGAAGGATACATCACCGGACGCCTTCGAATGGGTGGTCGACGACTTACTCGCATCGCCGCGCTACGGGGAGCGCTGGGCACAGCATTGGCTCGATGTGGTACGCTTCGCGGATACGCATGGCTTCGAAGTGAATACCGAACGCCCGAATGCCTGGCCCTATCGCGACTACGTGATTCGCGCTTTTAACCAGGACACGCCCTACGACCAATTCATCCGCGAACAGATTGCGGGTGACGCGACCGGCGCAGACGCCGCCACGGGATTCCTCGTCACCGCATCCGTGTTATTGCCAGGACAGATCGGTAAGGATGAACCGTCAAAGCGCCTCGCCCGCCAGGACGCGCTGGACGAGATCGTGGTCAACATCGGACAATCCTTTCTCGGACTGAGCGTCGGCTGCGCACGCTGCCACGACCATAGGTTCGACCCGATCTCACAAAAAGACTATTACGCCATGCAGGCCTTCGTCGCCGGGGTGGAATATAAGGACCGTCCCTGGCGCAGGCCTGAAGCTGAAGCCAGGCGTAAGCAGGCCGATCGGCTCAAAGCGCGATCCACGGACATCGATATCCAGCTTGCCCGTTTTGTGCCTCAGGCTCACGTTGGGTCAACATCCCGTGCCCCGAGCAACGCCAGGATGAACACCGAATCATTTGCAGCGCTTGGGGCGAAGTTCGTTCGGTTCACCATTCATGATGCGAACCTGCACCCGTCACTCGGTCTCATTGAACCCTGTCTCGACGAGTTCGAGATCTTCACCGATGAGGATCCCCCGCGCAATGTCGCCCTGGCCAGTTTCGGCACCAGGGTCACGGCATCGGGCAGTCGTGCCTCGAAAAACCATCAACTGAAATTCGTCAACGACGGGCAATATGGCAACAGTCGAAGCTGGATGTCGAATCAACCGGGCCAGGGTTGGTTACTCTTTGAACTCCCGGAAAAGATGCGGATCAATCGAATCGTCTGGGGCCGAGACCGTAACGAAGAATACCAGGATCGATTGGCCACCGCCTACACCCTCGAGGCCGGATTGACCGCGGAAACGATGTCCACACTGACTTTTGTACCGCCCTTGCGACCCAGCGTTCAACCGGACGAAAACACCGACCGTTTTGCCCCGGTGAAAGCCAGG
>JAPUIL010000408.1 GCA_027297085.1 Verrucomicrobiota bacterium
ATGAAGATCCACATGCTCCCAATTACGATCCTGAACATAAAATGATCCGCAGCATATTTAACGGAAGCGATGGTCCTCTTATAGGGATGGCTACAAGAGAGGATTGGATGGGAGACCCGGTGGAGGGACAATTTGTTCTGAACCACACAAGCGGCGGAGAAATGTTTGATTTCATGGAAAACTATGAGTTGATGCTCTCTCATTTCGACGGATTCCTCAACAGCAAGGGGGATAGTCCGCTCAATCTGATTACCACGGTGCTGGCCTTGAATGCCTACATGCTTGGACACGAGCAGAAATACCGGGATTGGATGCTTGAATATATCGACGCCTGGACAGAACGCATTAAGGAGAACGGGGGTAACATTCCGTCTAATATTGGTCTGGATGGCACGATCGGTGGCGAGTTTGGCGGCAAATGGTACGGGGGAACCTACGGATGGGATTTCTCGTTCTGGGAGCCTGCCTATAACAGGCAGTCGTATCATAGTAATTTTCATTGGGGGATGTGGCCGGGAATGAGTAATGCATTGCTGCTCACCGGGGATCAGCGCTATATCGACGTGCTACGCCGGCAGATGGACAACCTCTATGCTGAGAAAAAGGTGGTGGACGGTGAATTGATGATCCCGCGCCATTACGGCATAGGATACGATAAAACAGGACCGCTGAAAGGACCGCTTCCCGAGGGGCATATGTGGGACCTCGAGCATGAGAAAGGAAAGAAACCGAAGTGGTATCATTTTGTGCCGGAAAGCTATTACGTTCCACGACTAATCGAGATCTATATGTGGTCGATGGACCGGAAAGACCTGAAACGCATACCGATGGAGGGATGGATGGGCTTTCTGGAGGGGAACAATCCGGATTATCCTGAGCAGGCGCTACGCGAAGCATTAAGAGAAATACAGGAAAGTATGGAGGCTTTGCGCAACGATCCGACCACTGCGGATACCCGGCTGGCTGACTGGCCGGCACAATTTAATCCGCTTGGACCTATGATGGAGTTAAACCGGCTAATACAGGGAGGGTACCTGGCTGGAAAAATTTACGTGCTTCATTGCCGGGTGCGGTATTTCGATCCAGCCAGGCACCGCGCCGGATTACCTGAAGATGTGGCTTCACTGGTCACTGAGATGAATAACGAGATGACCAAAGTAACCCTGGTAAATATTAACCAGGTGGAATCACGTGATGTTATCGTGCAGACCGGTGGCTATGGAGAACATCAATGTGTCCGGGTGGAAACAAGGGACGGAATGATTCCGGTTGATAATAGATATTTTACGGTCTCACTGGCGCCCGGTGCGGGCGCTGAACTTACCATTTATGCCGACCGTTATGCAAACCAGCCAAGCCTTGGTTTTCCATGGCACAATTAGAAGGGAGAAGTGAGGAGCGAGAATAAAAGGCAAATGGGGGCGAGAAATCTCGAGATATTGGTTATTGAGGCTCAGAGTGAAGAGTGAGGAGCCAGGAACATGGGACGGTCGAATTTATACTCGTTTGCGGCGGATGCCATATTGTTGCTCCATGTGCTATTCGTAGCATTTGTAGTGGTTGGGCTGATACTTATTTTTGTGGGTGTAGCTTGTAAGTGGTCTTGGGTCAGGAATCGGAAGTTTCGGTTTGCCCACCTGGCGGGGATCGGAGTGGTCGTCGTACAATCGTGGCTTGGAGTGATTTGTCCGCTGACAAATTTGGAAATGGCCTTGCGTGAAAGAGCCGGGGATGCGGTCTACTCTGAATCCTTTATCGCCCACTTGCTGGAGCGTATTCTTTACCACCAGGCCCCACCCTGGGTGTTTGTCGTTTGTTATACCGCCTTCGGCGCGCTGGTTGTGAGCAGTTGGATTGTTTTCCGCCCGTCTGGGCGAAAAGAAGGGTGAATTGAGAAGGTGGAGGCACGTAACGAAAATAGCTAAGAGGCTAGATGTCAGGCGTATCGATAGGAGCAAGGCTGAAGGAGAAATGGAGGAAATCACACTGGGTCATGTCTTGCTGTGCCTAGCATAGCCTAATGGGCGACGGCTGGACTCTTGACAAAAGGAAATCGAAACCTCTTGCACCTCCCTGCTTCCAGCAAAAATCAAAGTAGGTTTTTGAGAGCGTTAATTCTGCGTATGCTTATTGGCCGATCACACGGACCAGACGCTGAGCACTGTCAGAAAATGAGAGAAACACCTTCCCCTATTCCAGGGAGTAGACACAGCGCATTGTGTGAATTTCCATAATTGTCTTGAGGACTTTCATCCGTGAAACTGTTTCGTGAAACCGAAGCATCCGCAGACCTTAAGGCTGCTAGGCAACCCATGCTTGCGACTGGTCTGAAGAACCTTTAAAGAGGAGGGCATGTTTATAGGCCACTTCGGTATAGGATTAGGAGTAAAGGCACTGGATCAGAGGATTTCGTTAGGGACATTGTTTTTAGCGGCACAATTTGTGGATCTGCTTTGGCCGTCGCTTCTATTACTCGGAGTGGAAACCGTTGAGATTGAACCCGGGATCACAAAACTGACACCGCTTAATTTTGTCAGTTATCCTATTTCACATAGTTTGTTGATGACAATCGTGTGGGGGCTATTGTTCGGGCTCACCTACTGGCAGCTAAGAAAAAATCTCAAGGGAGCACTCATTCTGGGACTGTGTGTGTTGACTCACTGGTTTCTCGATTTCGTGGTTCACCGTCCCGACTTGCCACTTCATCCCGGAGAATCACTTATGGTTGGCTTGGGTTTGTGGAACTCGGTTGCAGGTACTCTCGTGGTGGAAGGGCTCCTCTTTGTGATTGGAATTCTGGTTTACTTGCGAGTGACAAAGGCAAAGAATCGTGCCGGCGTATTAGGTTTCTGGGGACTCATCGCGTTTCTGACCGTAATTACCATCAGCAATTTCGTGGGACCTCCTCCTCCTAGTGCGACTGCCGTTGCCTGGGTAAGCCAGGCTCAATGGATTCTAATAATCTGGGCTTATTGGATAGACATGAATCGACAGACACGTGTTGCCAACGGAACACTTAATTAGTTCTATCAGCGAAGCATATAAGTGCGGTTTTCAAATCGCTCCCATCGACAAAAGGGCTTTTGTGCGCCTTATGGTTACTCCTCTTGCTTATGATCCTGGAGAGACGTTATTAAATATTGCCGGGTGCCGAGGGGAACTCCGCGATCCTCCTGCCGATACATTGAGACTGATTTCGATTGTATCGGTACGAGGCATAAGGCATCGCTTTTCATCGCATGCCTGGGACTTCACCTCTACGGTTAACGTTGTTTCTCCATCCGTCGCATCTTCACTGATCTTAACTGGAACGAAATACCAAATGCGACCCTCGTAAGTAGCGAGGACTTGTTTTAGAACCGGGTCGAGTTTCTTTCGAGGTTCGGGAGTCTGAATATCGCCCACCGAAAAGGCGGCATTGGGCAACAAGGTTACATTCGTCGGAATGAGAAAGCCGGCATCGGGATTCGGTCCATATAAATGCCAGCCTTCGTCTACATCCAACGCCAAAGCGAGTTGCAGCGTTTCCCCTGGCAAAACGTTCAGGCGCGAAGAAAACAAGTATGCGGTAACCGGCCCCAACTTCTTAGAGGCATCGGCTTTGTCCCCATCTATGGTCTGTAATCGATTCACTACCCTGTGTTCAATCGCAACGGCTGTAGCATGTATCCCGGAATCCAATCCACGAGGGCTGCGCCACATGATGCCGGTAAGCGCTTCAAGGGCCCCTTCCGCTGATTGCACGTATTTATTCAATCCAACGATTCGGTTCAACTCAAGGAGCACAAGCACGGCCACACCGTTTGCGGATGGAATATTGCCACCACCACTGAGGCTCTTGGAGCGCATGAGCAGGTCTTCATGCGCGTTAGCTGTAAAGAAGAAGGCCGAATCGTTCTCGTCCTCAAACTCTGTCAGCATCACGTCACCGAGACGCTGGGCTTCAGTGAGCCAACGTTTTTCGCCGGTCGCAGCATACAGATCGAGAAGTCCTTCGGCCAGGTACGCATAGTCGTCGAGATAGCCGGGAAGCTTTGCCTGACCGGCGCGATACGTCCGAAGAAGGCGCTTCTGATCGTCAACCAGATGAGTCAAAATGAAGTTAGCCGCCTTTTCTGCGGCCTCTGTGTACTTTGGCTCGTTCAGTTGCCGCCCTGCGTTGGCGAGCGCGCTGATCATCAAGCCGTTCCAACTCGTTAGAATCTTATCGTCCTTATGCGGTTGTACCAATGTATTGCGCCAGGTCAGTAGCTTGGTCCGCAATAACGCCATCTGAGTCTTAAAAGTGTCGGGTGATTTCCCACCTGTTGTGGCAATCTCTGCGAGTGGTTTTTGGAGATGAATAACGTTTGTACCAGGTTCTTCGCCCGTTGATTCTTCTCGAAAATTACCTTGTTTTTCCAGGTTGTACACTTCCGCGAACAATTTCGCGTCGTTCTCTCCCAGCACTTCAACGACATCTTGGTAACGCCAAATGTAGGTTTCTCCCTCCTTACCCACCTCGCCGGAGTCAATAGCTGAATAGAATCCACCTTGGGGTGAGGTCATTTCGCTTTGAACCCAACGATAGATGTCTTCCACCGCTTCGCGATAGCGGGGAATGCCAGACAGCACATAGCCGTCTGTATAGGCGCGCATAAGCTGTGCATTGTCGTAGAGCATCTTCTCAAAATGAGGGAGAAGCCAGACGCTGTCGGTGCTATAGCGATGGAATCCACCGCCCACGTGGTCATGCATACCACCCAGCCACATGCCATCGAGTGTCCGAGTAATCATAGGCAACAAGGTCTTATCGCCTGTTCGGCGATATTCATGCAGGATAACGCGCAGAACCCCGTGGGGAGGGAATTTCGGACGTGAACTGAACCCACCACGATTCTCATCAAAAGCGCGCTTGTATTCGGCCACCGCGCTATCAATTAACTTCTGATCGGCCGATCCGGCGCCAGGACCCGCCTGCAACGTTTCACTACCGCTTCCCGCGCGACGAATAGCTTCGGCGAGTCGATCGGCTTGTTGCTCAACTTCTGTGCGCCTGTCTTTCCAGTAAGTTGCCAGATTATTGAGTATCTGCATGAACTGTGCTTGGGGAAAGTAGGTTCCGGCCATCCATGGTCTTCCATCGGGGGTAAGCCAGATCGAATTCGGCCAACCGCCGCGACCGGTTACAAACTGCGTGGCTAGCATGTATTGTTCGTCAATATCTGGACGTTCCTCTCGATCAACCTTTATGGCGATGAAGTGCTGGTTGAGTATATTTGCCACTTCCTCGGTCTCGAACGACTGCTTCTCCATGACGTGGCACCAGTAACAAGTCGAATACCCGACAGAAAGAAATATCGGCTTGTCCTCCTTCTTGGCTTTTGCCAATGCCTCCGGCCCCCACGGATACCAGTTGACAGGGTTGTGGGCGTGTTGAAGGAGATATGGGCTCGTCTCGTGAATTAAGTGATTGGTGAATTTATGTTTCTCGTCCTCCACAGCTTCCTCCTGCGTTGGCAAGGAAGCGGAGCCTTCACGTTGGGAGGATGGGACCTCCGGCGAAACCGAGTCTGTTATGGCGGATGTAGCTAACTCCCGCTCAGGAGGAATGTTTGTGCTTGTGCTCGTCCACCATCGAGCCACGAAAAAACCAGTCACGACAATCAGCACAAGCAAACCCAGGGTGATTATCCATCGTGGGATCTTGGGCTTCGGTACAGATGTTTCGTTATTGTCTGAGGACATAGAGTTATCTCTTTACCAAGGTTTGTAAGTGGATCAAAAATACCCGCGCCGGATGCCGGTACTTCGCCAACAGACGTTTAATGTCTTTCCTAAGTCATCGGATATTTGCCACCAGCCTGCAATCTAAAAGAAAGGCAGTGGTCAAAAGTCAAACTAATGGATCGTCTGTTCTATCATTCCTCTCTTAACTCGTATTGCCCGAGGCTTTATTGCGTATCTTTTGCAGAAGAGCCCGCATGTCATTCAGAGTTTCCCGGTGCTGGAAGTCGTCGACTAAATTTCGATACTCCTTCGGGTCTTTCTCCAGGTCATATAGTTGCTCCCCGGAACCGTCCCAGTCAGCATAATGCCAGCGCTGCGTTCGTATGGCTCGCCCCAACTTCTGGCCCCGTTTCATGACGGTGTAAGCCGCTTCCTTACCCGGACCGGAAGGATCCTTCAACAGCTTTACCAGGCTCTCACCCTGAAAGTTAGCCGGGTCTTCGAAACCGCTAAGCTCGGTTAAGGTGGGAAAGAGATCCACTAACTCCACCAGCCCCTGTGAAGTTTCACCCTTAGGTGTCAGGCCCGGCACATGCACAACCATGGGCACGCGGGCACATTCTTCAAAGAGGGTAAACTTAGCCCAGAGTCCGTGCTCACCCAAATGATACCCGTGGTCGGAGGAAAAAATGACAATGGTATTATCCCAGAGTCCCTGGCTTTTGACCAGGTCGAGAACTCGACCAATCTGTGCATCCACAAAACTGATACAGGCATGGTAGGCCTGCATGTAACGGCGACGTTGGGCGTCGTCCTGATTCTTCAGTCCGGTAAATCCAAAGCCGATGTATCGCACCTGATTGGCAATGGCTGGAATGAAGTCGTAGTGGTCTGCCGGTTCAACCAGTTCCGGCAATTCTGCCTGCGGATACATGGCGAAGTATTTGTCAGGTGCCAGAAAGGGGACATGTGGCTTGGCCAAACCCCAGGCGATAAAGAAGGGTTTGTCGTCCGGCCGTTCTTCGATCCATTTCATAACCAGATCCGCACCTTTACCATCGCGATGCTGTTGGTCTTCCAGTCCACTGGGCCCGTAACCCACACTCTCGAGGTCATGAACCTGGGTCGCGTGCTTCAAACTGTAGTCTATAAACTCTTTTCCTTCGGCGGGTTTTCCAAACCTGCGCTCAAACTCGTTTGCCATCGCATCCAAAACAGGCAGGTGATCATTTTCAAAGAGGTGATTCGCATCCGTGGCTCCTTCAGGAATAAAATCGGGACGGTGATAAATCTTGTTAGCAACTCCGGTCCAATAGCCTCGCTGCCGAAAAAACTCGGCCATGGTGATCATACCCGGTCTGGTTTCATGCAGTTTGGTGGAATTATCAAAAATACCGGTCGTCTCCGGATACATGCCGGAGAGAAAAGACGCGCGCGATGATCCACAAACGGGATACTGGACGTAAGCACGCCTAAAGGTAAGGGCGCCGTTGGCAAACTTGTCCAGGGCAGGTGTTTTAATGGCACTGTAACCGGACGGCCCGACATGAGCGTTCAGGTCGTCTGCAATGATAAGCAGGATATTCAGTTTTCCCTTTCCAGCAAGGGATTCTGAGGCCGAAACAAAAATTTGGCTGAGGCCGGTGATTAGGAACAAAGCGAAAAAAAAATTAATCGGAACGCGCGTAACGATTTTGATCATGATCTATACAGAAGAGGAATAATATGCGGACCACTCGAAAGGGAAATGACCGTTTCCCAGAGTTCTTAGCTAAGTGTGGGTATTTCAGTTACCAAGCATTGTCAACGGTCAGCAAATTATTCTCTATAGATCCCCATGAACAAACTCCTGGTTACTTTGACTACGTGGATAGTCCTGGGATTAGGCAACTTGAACGGTAACGCCACCCCGAACATCGTCGTTTTTTCGGCCGATATTTTGGTTACGAGTGCCTTAACGTCGACGGAACAGACCCGGCTTTGATCCGCACACCTACTATAAGCCGCCTTGCCCG
This sequence comes from Verrucomicrobiota bacterium, assembly GCA_027297085.1. Taxonomy (GTDB): domain Bacteria; phylum Verrucomicrobiota; class Verrucomicrobiia; order Opitutales; family UBA2995; genus UBA2995. The sequence continues at coordinate 7,725 of JAPUIL010000408.1, forward strand.
AGAAAGGTATGGGGTCAGTCCTGAATGGCACTCGGTTAAGAGGGGTGGGAGAATGTGCAGTCCGCTTCTTTTCGAGAGGGTCAAACCTTGAATCCCGC
>JAPUIL010000409.1 GCA_027297085.1 Verrucomicrobiota bacterium
GCCAACGAATTCTTTGTTGAGGCAGTTAAACGCGTACACCATGGAGCTCTCGGAAAACTCTGCTTTGGCGAATCTTTTTACCACGCCAATGACCCTTTCAAAAACGCACCTGAGGTCCTGGGTCCCGATCCTCAAAACCCGGAAAGCCGCCTGCGCGTCTGGGGAGTCGATCGTGTTCTCTCGGGCGATATCATTACCGAGCAGAATATCCATACCCTGGATGTCATGAGCTGGATCATGAACAAAAACCCCGTGAAAGCGACGGGCACCTGCAACCAGAAAGTGCGTCCCTGGGGCAATTGCAGCGATCACTTCTCTGTCGTTTATGACTACGGTGATGGCGTGGATGTGAGTTTTACTTCTCGTCAGTTCGTCGCTCATGGTACCAAGCCCGATGGAATCCGCAACCGTATGTTTGGCGAAGACGGTGTCTTGGAAACCCAATACTCAGGACCCGTTTTGTTGCGGGGCGGCAAAAATAGTTTCTACCGGGGCGGGGACACCGGTGGACTATACACCAGCGGCGCCATCAACAACATAGCCACTTTTTATGACGCGGTAATGGCGGGTGATGCGAGCAATACAACCGTGGCGCCCGGTGTACAAAGTAATCTGGTCACCGTTCTTGGGCGCGAAGCGGCTTACTCAGGCAAAACCGTTACCTGGAAGAAACTCATGAAATCCAAGAAAGCAATGAAACTGAAACTGGACCTCATGGTATGAACCGCCGTGAAGCACTGAAGACGGGTGCCGTTCTGGCAACAGGTGCCATGCTTGCACCACGTCTATTTGCAAATCAACATTCCCATCGCTTCAAGATCGGCGCCTGTGATTGGTCGATCAAAAAGATGCTCGAACTCGATGCCTTTCGCATGGGGCGAGAGCTGGGCCTGGACGGAATCCAGTTTTCATTCGATGCCGAGGGACGAGGCATGGACCTCCGCAACAAAGAAAATCGCGATGCGGTGCGCAAGGTGGTGACAAACACAGGCGTAGGAATAACCTCCCTGGCTATCGGTCTCTTAAACAAGATAGCATATTCCAGCACCGAAGAAGGCGAGCAACTTGTTGTCGATTGTATCCAAACAATGATGACACTAAAAAAAGAAGCCGCCCAACTAGATGATTCTGAGATTGCTTCCAAAGTTTCGCCAGAGGTGGTGCTACTGGCTTTCTTTGGGGAAGGCGATATCAACGGAAAACCCGACCTTATTGCCAAGGTTATTGAAAAGCTAAAACGCATCGCACCTTCCGCTGAGAAGCATGGTTTTATATTGGGGCTGGAGACCTGGCTGAACGAAGACGACCACCGGCATATCCTGGAGAACGTCGACTCGCCCGCAGTAAAAGTGTACTACGACGTTGCAAACTCCAATAAAATGGGTTACGATATCTACAAGGAGATCGAAAGCCTGGGCCGTGAAAACATCTGTGAGATCCACTGCAAGGAAAACGGATTCCTCCTGGGACATGGCCGTATCGACTTCGCACGCCTAAAGGGAGTCATCAACGAAATCGACTACAAGGACTGGCTGATTATCGAATCTGCAATCCCCAAGGGCATGGAGGTGAGCAAGGCCTATAAGCTCAACGTGGAGTACATGAGATCAGTTTTTTCAAAAAAAACCTAGTGCCCCTGAATAATTGCCTTCTAGGGCATTCTTGAGTTTTGGATGCCTCCATTGCAAAATGCGAAACTCCCTCTGCTCAAAATCACAATTCAATGATATCCAGGGTTCCGATTTACGATCCTCCAGCTAAAAAACTCTTAAAAACCCTAGATCGGCGGCTTCGTTGCCAAAAATCATTTTACTATAATTGGAAAGCAATCTCGTATCATCAAGGTAGAACTCACAACACCATGAGACACCAGAAACAATGGGTCGATTTAATATAGTAGGAAAAGCAGTAAACGCCTACATCGGACGATATCAGGAACGACTGGGTATCGCTCGATCCATGCGCCTGGCTAAGTTTTACAACGGTATTCGTTATGGCAGTACGCAGCGGCGTGCGATTGATGCCTACCAAAATCGCCTGGATAAACTCTTGCTTGCGAATGATCCGGATTTTTCCGGCAAACCTAGAAACATTCTTAAAGACGGCTGGACCATCGATCGGTCGGGGGATTTTCCATTCATCGAAGAGACTCTCGCGGAAGCGGATCGACTGATCGGAGATCGCGGTGGGGTGGATCGTAGAGGAACGCCACTCGCTCAGACCGATTACCTTTTTCACCTCAACGACGTTCCAGACTTGTTTAATTATCCGGACCTCTTCAAATTTTCCACATCCTCAGAGATCATCGCGACGGTATCTGAATATATGGGAATGATCCCAGTCTTCTCGCAAACACGACCCAAGGGTATCCGCGTTTTCGAGTCGACAAATCGCTTCAATGAGCAAACGGAATTCTCAGGGAGTCAGCTCTACCATCTCGACCTACACGATTCGCCACTTGTTTACGCGATTCTTTTGGTACATGACATCGCAGAAGAAAACGGTCCCTGGAATTTTCTGCCTGCCTCTGTTTCTGAAAAAGCCGTTCGTGCACTAAACTACCAAGCAAAGGGCGAACCCTATCGCGTCACTGATCAGCGTATGTATGAAGTTATCGATCCTGCAGAACGGATTGCCTTTACGGGAAAGAGAGGAGACGTGCTGTTCCTGGATTCGAGTCGCTGCTTTCATTACGGCAGCCGCAATGCGATCCTTCCGGGTTACCGGGTCATGTACGCTTTCACTTCCCACTGTCGCGGCGATTTTACACGTATGCTCTATCGGTTGGAATACCCGAATCGGTCGGAGGATTCTGAACTTAGAAAGATGGTGCTCGGCAACATCGATTGATTTTATATTGGCGATGAACTGATTGCGATCCGCCTATTTCAATGTGAATTTTTTGGTGCAATTGGCAGGCAATTAAATGAACTTGAAATAGGTAATGAGTAACACTCCAGAGAAATTTACAAAACCCCGCCACGAGGGAATTGGCGCGCTCATTGATCACTCAGCGAAACATTGGCCAGAGAGCATCGCCCTCATCGACCCGGAAGCGAACTGGAGCCTGACCTATGCTGAGCTCAAGTGCCGCGCCCAGTCGGCGGCCGGTTGGTTGGACAATCTCGGGTTGGCCCAGGGAAGCAAGGTCGCGATCGCTGCAGGTAACAGTGTTGCTGCCCTGGAACTCTTGACAGGAGCATTCTACGGGCGGTTTGTTCCTGTCCCCTGCAACCCGGATTTAGGACCGAAACAACTGGCATACGTTCTGGACCATTGCGACGCCGAATACCTGTTCGCTTCGCCAGAAAATAGGCCCGCCCTGGAGGATGCATCAAATCAATGTCCACGAAAAGTAGAGCTCATCGAAGTCAGTCGGCGGCTGGAACTCCCGGCCAGTGATATTTGTTCGACAGCAGGTGATCCCGAAGATGATGTGTTGATGGTCTACACTTCGGGAACGACCGCCACGCCAAAAGGAGTGATGCAACGAAACTCGGGCGTTTTTGCTGCAATCGAAAGCACGGTCGTAACCTACAATCTCTCCCAGGACGACCGTTTCCTCTGCGTGCTTCCCATCCATCATGCGAACTCCATCAATAAAATATTCGCTACTTGGTTGACCGGTGGCACGGTTGTCCTGCCTCCCAGATTCGAAGTCCGTAGCTTCTG
>JAPUIL010000041.1 GCA_027297085.1 Verrucomicrobiota bacterium
TTGACGAACTCTTCCTTGAACTCATTGAGGATAGGTTGCTCAACGATGAACCGTTGAATGGCGGTGCATCGCTGTCCGGCGAAAGAAAAAGCGGAGAGGGCCATCCCGTGTGCTTCCTCACGAATGTTACAATCACGTAAAACGATGGCCGCATTATTACCTCCAAGTTCCCCTTGAAAGGGTTTTCCAAAACGGGTGCATAAAGCGGCGACGCTTTTGCCGACTTCCCACGATCCTGTAAACGAAACAGCGTTCACCAGTGGATTTTCGATGATTCTTCGCGCTGTAATCCCCTCGCCGAATACGAGGTTAACAATTCCGGGATTCCCGCCTGCTTGATAAAGCGATTCAATTACCGCCATCGCGGTTTGAGGCGCTTGCACCGCGGGTTTCCACACCACCGTATTACCGTAAGCCAACGCGGGACCGATCTTGCCGACGGAAATGGCAATAGGGTTGTTCCATGGAGTGATGAGACCTATGACACCCTGGGGACGATAACGGACATGGACCGGAACCTTGTTGTCGATTATGTGGGCTTGGTTGTTAAGAAGTAATCCAGCTGTCGCGCGAATCAGAGATTCCGCCCTTCGCACTTCGTCGTATCCGTCTGCGATGGGCTTTCCGATTTCTTGAGCCAAAAGTTTCGCTAATTCTTCCTCCCGTTCTACTAACGCATCGGCCCATGTGTTCAAAATGGAGGCACGGTGATCGGCGGATACGTTTCTCCAGACGCGCTGGGTCTCGGTGGCCTGTTGACATGCCTCGTTAACCTCAGCATCCGTCGCTAAAGGCACCGACGCGATTATGTCGCTCCAGCGAGACGGGTTACGGCGATCAATACGGGTATGTCCATTGGCCTTCATCCATTTCCCACCAATGTTCGCTACAGGGCAGACCTTTATAATCGAAGCATTTGGTTTGGGTCGTTCAACATCTCCAAGTTGAGAAAGGATGTGATGTGTATCCATAAATTTTGCTGCCCGCCCATCAAGATAGGCGCGTGTGATCTCAGCGTGGTCGGGTTCATTTGAACCAACAGCATCATCGGCAATCCACACCTCATAGCCACCCTCATACGCATCTAGCGCTGTGGACCGAACGCATCCGTGCATGAATACACCGGCAATGATAACCGTATCGATTTCCTTCTCACCCAGGGCCTTTTTTAAACCCGGATTGCCGAACGCGCTGAAGTACTGTTTGGTAAAAAGTGATTCGTCGTTTTGGGGGTGCAAAGGTGGGGGGGGAAGAACGCCAGGGGTTTCCTCGACACAGATCCAGGTATTATTCCGTTTCCAGTGCGGCATTCTGTCTGTCCCGTCCTGACGGACCTTCGTCCAAACATGAAAGACCGGCACACGAAAATATCGGCAACCCTTGAGCAAACTTTCAACTTGGACTATGAGGATATCGGAACGCGGCACAAGCTCTTTACGTTGAAGAAAATCGGACTGAAGATCAATCAGTAGCAAGGCTGGTTTCATAGTATTAAGAAAGAATCAAAAAGCCGACGTCCATCATAGGGTCTCGAACACAAAAATTTTTAGTTAACTTTTCCCGACCTTTTGTAATTGCTGTTCCCGCAGAGGACTTGGAATATTTTTTGTTTGCAGTTCTCGGTCAATGGCCTCGGCGATTCGGCGACCCATCTCTTTCGTTCCCACGACTGTCCCACAAAGCGAAGAAATATCGGGTGTACGTATACCCGAAGCAAGGGTTTTCTTTACAGCTTCCTCTATGGCAGTTGCAATATCGAACAGACCAAAACTCTCGCGGAACATCAAGGCGGTGGACAGGATCAATCCTATTGGGTTGGCAATACCTTTTCCGGCAATATCGTAGGCGGCTCCATGTCCGGTTTGATAAGTGGCTATCCCGTTTGCGCTAAAATTGCCTGAGTAAGACAACCCACGCGAACCTAAAAGTAATGCGGCGACGTCCGCAAGAATATCACCGAACAGATTTGGCGCCACAATGACATCGAATTCCGATGCCGAAGCGATAATCTGATAACTCGCGTTATCTATTTCAAGGACAGAAGTCTCCAAATTCGTACCCTGAACAAAATCTCTGAAAATGTCTGTCCAAAGTTTACTTATACCCGGTACCCCATCCGGTTTCACCACCATGGATAGCCGACCCCGCCTGCGTTTTGCCAGTTTTACCCCGATATCAACAATGCGGCGAACCTCATCGGCACAATAACTGAATGTGTGCTTTACTTCATCATTGCCCAATGGATCCGTTTTCCAGTTCCATTCCCCGAAATAAAGGCCGCCGGTATTTTCCCGGACCAAGACCATGTCTACGTTTTCAAGGGCGTCTGGGCGAAGCACTCCTGTGTCGAAGAGAGCCGGGGAAGGTCGCACGGGCGTTAATTTGCAGAACAAATCAAACTGTTCGCGCATTTCATATACGAACCGGTTGCCAGCAGGCCCACAAAGAATCGCCCCCCCGTCACTGAAGATGGATTCCGACCACGTTATGACTTCCGGAGTCAGCGACTTCCCAAACTCTTTTTTAGCTGCATTGCCAATAAGGTCTCCGTAGCGAATCTCGAAATTATAAGGAGAATTACGCTGTATCGCCTTAAGAACTTCACCAGATGCCGACATTAGCTCAGGACCAACACCCTCACCGGTAAGAATGCCGATGATAAACTTATTTGGTATTGGCGCCTGCCAGGCTGATCTTTTATCCGCCCATCCCGGCAGGGAAAGAGAAAGCCGGCTGTTAGCGGGGTGCACAGGGGGCTCAGCACATTGTCCATTGATAGGAGTGGTTTTCGCTTTACA
>JAPUIL010000410.1 GCA_027297085.1 Verrucomicrobiota bacterium
CTTGGAACAAGGTTCTTTCAAACGCCTCTGCCGCACCCTTGGCTAAAAAGATTTTGGATTGGAAGTTACCACGATTAATAACGTGATAACACGCTCCGGGGTACTCCACTCTTAACTTCCGTGTCATGCAGAAAAAAGAAGACGTCCAACTTAGTCTTGTCAATAATAAAGATATGACCCCATTCTCTCGCCCTTCAGTAACCGAAGAGTGGAAGAGATTCTGTTATTCGTGCGCAGAAAGGGAAAATGCGAAAACAAACAAGAGTGCTGAAATGAGTGCCTTCATGTGGGAAAGGGAAATTATTTCGGCTACTATTCCTCCGCTGCATTCCGTGGTTCTTTAAAGATCACCGCAAACACCAGCATGACTACCAGGGCCATGATGGCCGGGATACCCCAGATCATTTGCCAGTCAAGACCGGCGAGCTGGGCCTGACGGTAGGTAGCCTTCTCAGCGTTGAGCGACTCCAATTCTGCCTGCAGGGCATCAGAACTACCGGCGGAAATCAGATCTGTAAGTTCAGCAGTACGGGCATCAGCGGCTGCCAGTTGTCCGGTAGCCATGACACTGGCTTCGGAGGTGTATTTTGTTTCAACGGCGCCACCGATCTTGGCGCCGATAAACATACCCAGGCCAAGCGTGAAAAAGACGAGGAGGCCCTGCGCCTGTGCCCGTATCCGGGAGTTGGCGACGCGGTTGGTATAGATTTGACCGGTAACAAAAAAGAAATCGTAGCATACACCGTGCAAAAGAATACCTGACAGAATCATCCAGGAAATTTGAGGAGGGGTGCCGAAGGCGAACAATACATACCTCAATACCCAGGCAAGCATGCCAATAAGGAGCATCCACTTTACACCGAAACGTTTGAACGCCAGGGGCATCAGGAGCATGAAGATGATTTCCGACATTTGTCCATAAGACATAGTCTGGCCAACTGGCAGATTCACCATTTCAACCACTCGGCTGGCCATCTGGTAGTAGAAAGCCAGGGGAATGCAAATCAATGTCGATGCCACAATGAACAGCAGGTAGGAGCGGTCCTTAAAAAGCACAAAGGCATCCACACCAAATATCTTGCCGATTGTAACGGGTTCTTGGCTGCTTTCCGGTGGAGTGTTGGGCAGAAAAAAACTGACCAACCCAAGCAAAAGAGCCGCACCAGCGCTCAAATAAAACATATTGATGGTCGTCTCCCAACTCATCCAAGTGAGTGAAAGCCCTGCCGCTATCCAGCCAATGGTTCCGAATACTCGAATGTAGGGAAATTGTTTTTGTGGATCGTCCATGCACTTCAAGGCAATGGTATTGCTGAGAGCCAAGGTTGGGAAATAAGTGAGCATGTAACCGCCCAGAACCATATTGATGGCGCCCGGAGCGCTGCCCGAGTCCATCATGGTTGCCGCATAGTAAATAATGCCGGCGCCGATAATGTGTAAAATTGCCATGATCCGCTGAGCGGCAAAAAACCGGTCGGCAATCATACCCACAAAGAAGGGAGAAACCATACCCGCTATGGGCCCCAGGGAATAGGTCCACCCGAAGTCATTTCCCGTAAAACCTATACGGCTGAGGTAATTTGGCGCTGTCACATACCAGGCTCCCCAGATGAAAAACTGTAGAAACATCATTAGGGACAGAGTTATACGGTTACTGGTGTAGGCGGTCTTTTGAGTCATATGGAGTAGGTAACGTTGACTGAAGTAAACCGTGATAAAAGCAAAAATAATCCGGGAGTGAAAGATCAATACATCTATAAAAATCGCAGATTTTCATGAAATTCGGAATAAAAATGTAGAAGGTAGCTTGCTGCCGATTTTGTGAACCTTTGACTTGTCGGTTCGGCAGCAAGCTACCTTCTACATTTAATTATACGTGCCGTAGCAGAAGTGATTTCTGTAAGCCTCGCTCTTGGCCAAGGCTGGCCTTTTCTCGACGAGTAACAGTTGCACAGAGAGTTGGCGGCTGTTTAATTATCCCCTTTCAAGAATGACATCAAATAATGAAAAACCCGGATTTACTATCCGGCCCATGCGACCGGAGGAAGCCGACCGGGTAGCGGAATTGATCTTTGAATCTACTAATCACTGGTATGAGACCAGCGGATACCCCCGGATATTTCAGGGAGATTGGAAGGTCTGCCGTATTTTTACTGATGTCTATGGGGACTTGGATCCAGGTTGTTGTCTGATCGCAATTTCAGGTCAGGATACAATCATAGGCTCCTGTTTTTATCATCCACGTCAGACCCATATCTCTTTAGGAATTATGAATACGCACCCGGCTATCGGTAGAAAAGGTGTGGCTAAAGCTCTCTTGAAATCAATCATCGAAATCTCTGATGACTTGAGTGTTCCACTGCGTTTGGTGTCCAGTGCCTTCAATCTGGATTCCTATTCCCTGTATACCAGGCACGGGATGGCACCCTTTGCACTTTATCAGGATATGATGTTGTCAGTTCCAAATTCGGGAATCCCGGTAAATGAAGTGGACGGTGTGAGCTTTCGTGAGGCAACTCTGGAGGATGTTGACCAGATCGATTCCCTAGAGCAGGCAGTTTGGAGGACCTCCCGCAAGAAGGATTGGGCCTATTTCATAGAAAATAAACGGGGAGTCTGGCATATAACCATAGCCACCAACTCTGAAAGAGAGGTTGTAGGGTGCTTGGCCTCCGTTTATCATCCGGGAAGCAACGTGCTTGGTCCGGGAATTGCAAAGTCAGCAGACATCGCGACCGCACTCATACAATCAGAGTTGAACCAGCACAGAGGAACGCATCCCGTTTATATGGTACCGGCCCATAATAAACAATTGGTGAGCGCGATGTATGAAATGGGAGCTCGAAATTGCGAGCTTCATGTGGGCCAAATTCTTGGAAATGCTCCTCCTATTATTGGGGTGGTAATGCCGACATTTATGCCGGAAACCGCCTAAGAAGGCTGATGGCAAAAGGATGAAGGCTGAATACTGAAAAGGCGATTCTATCTGCTCACTCCTAAATTCAGTTGATTGCGTCAGCGTGGCCGTCTTTTCGGTGGTCACTGCTAGCACAATAGCCGCTCGAAAGTTTGAATACTCCCTGGTGACCACCCCAGGCATCTTTGTCGCTTTCAGAAACCACCGCATGGCCACGGTCATTTAATGTCTGGATGGTTTCGGTATCGAAGCCTTCCTCAAATACCAACTCAAAATCAGGGGTGACCAGCCACCTGGGAGCGTTTGAGGAAGCTTGTGGATTCCAGCCGTTGTCAAGGATTCGACTAAGAACCTGAACCTGTCCCTGAGGTTGCATATGTGCACCCATGACTCCAAAAGAAAACATGGCCTGATCGTTCTGCGTAACCATGGCCGGAATAATCGTGTGGAAAGGACGTTTGCCTGGAGCAAGCTCGTTGACATGTCCGGGTGTTAACACAAATCCGTGGCCCCGATTTTGCATTGAAATGCCCGTATTTGGAATGACGATACCAGACCCGAATCCCATGTAGTTGGATTGGATAAAGGAAATCATGGTGCCCGAATCATCGGCAGCCGACAGGTAAACGGTTCCATGATCTTCAAAAACAGATGCAACCGGAACGCTGGATTCGTTTAGTGAAATGGACTCGGCCCTTCGCTTTGAATATTCAGGGGAGAGCACTTCATTAACCGACTCATTCCAAGCGGAAGGATCGCATACGTGCTGAAAAGCCTCGGCGAATCCAATTTTTATGGCTTCAATCTTTACGTGAATGGAATCGGGCGAATTGGGATCCCAGTCCTC
>JAPUIL010000411.1 GCA_027297085.1 Verrucomicrobiota bacterium
TTGTAGTCGATCTCTACAAACCTTTCCTCAAAGATCCGGACAACACCCGCCAACAGGTATGGGTAGCAAGGGGCTTTATGGTGTGTGTGGCCATCGCTCTGGTTTCCATTGCCTGGGCACTGCAAAGCAGCGGACAATTTATTTGGCTGGCCTTCAAGATTGCTGGAGTAACTTACAGCGGTTTGTTGGGGGTTTTTCTGGTTGGGCTTTTAAGTAAGCGTGGAAGCGACCGCTGGAATCTTTTTGCCATGATTGGTGGAAGTGTAAGCACGGCCACTTTGCTACTCCTTTCAGAAAACGGAATCATTCAATTGGCCTGGCAATACCCGATGCTGATCGGTGTCACCGTTACTTTTCTGATAGGGATAATCCCACAAGCCTCAGAAACTCCCCATACTCTTCATCAGTGATCTTGTTCATCGAGACCCCAATCGAACGATGACCCTGTTCCAGCCGGTGATAATGAACCTGTCATTGATGTTGTATCCACTGGCGGCATAGGTTGATTTCGGAGCACCGGGCCATTTGCGTGGACCATCCGCTCCGATACCGTTTCTCCACCGATTTTCGCAGCACGCTAGCGCTTTGATTTATCGCCCTCCATATCTTTCCTCATTCTCTGACAGATATTGTCCAGATGCTTTTCATCCAATATCTCGAGATGGAAATCGGTATTTACCAGCGGGTATTTTACTTCCTCAGTGCTATAGTCGTTCCACCGCAATACTTCATCCTGTCCCTTGCGGGTATACAGGGTCTGCCTTACTGAAAAAACGGTAAGATCTAAGGCAAACGGCTTAGGCTGATAGTTGTAATGAAACTTGTTACTTTTTAGACGAACAATTCCTTCAAGGCCAAGCTCTGGAAATATATCCCTGTGGGTTTTGCGATTACTAAATATACCGAATCTCCGGAACAAATGATGAAGCAGCAGATTTTTAATAAAAAACCCAAGGAAGCGGTGCTTATCCGAAATCAACATTTGGCCAACCCATTTTAATCGATTGATTTGGAGGGGTGGTTGATCAACCGGTGATCGGTGAAAAGAATCAAACATAAAAACCTTAGGAACGGATTGATCTATACTATTCAGCTGGCGGGCAGTTTCATAGGCCAAGAGCCCGCCAAAAGAGAAACCGACGAGCGTATAGGGTCCAGCAGGTTGGATGGTACGGATTTCGCTGACACAATGAGCTGCAAGTTCCTCCAAGGTATTCAAAGGCTCATTACCATTTTCGGACGGAGGTAATTCCAATCCAAAACAAGGCCTTCCCGCATCCAGGCGTTTGGCCATTTTGCTCAAGACAAGTGCGGTTCGGGATATCCCCGGAATAAAAAAAATGGGAACTCCTTCTCCTTCGCCAGCTAATAACATGGAGAACTTACTTTTTTCTTGGTCGTCCTTTAGTATACGAGACAACTGAGCCACTGTGGGGCTCTCAAATACAGACGCTACACGCAAGGATTTACCAATTTGTTCTTTAATTTTGTAGCATAATCGAACTGCCTTCAGCGAATTACCGCCCAAATTGAAAAAGTTGTCGTGAATGCCTACATTGTTCACTCCCAATAAATCACGGAATATTCTCGTTAAATGCTCTTCAAGTTCATTGCGAGAAGCCACGAATTGCGTATCCAGGTTTTGCCGATCGAATTCGGGTTCGGGTAGTGCCTTCTTATCAAGTTTTCCATTCACGGTAAGAGGAAGCTTGTCGAGAAATACAAAAGCGGATGGAATCATACTTTGCGGCAATGTTGAAGACAGGTGTTCCCGTAGTTCGACATGAGAAATTCCTGAAGATGTCACGGCATAAGCCACCAGAGAACTTTCACCATTTTTATCCTTAGTCCCGATTACACGACAGGAATCAATACCGGGATAACTATCCAAGACCAATTCAATCGACCGCGGCTCGATGCGAACACCTCGAATCTTTATTTGATCGTCCAATCGTCCCAAGATCTCAATGACACCATCCGGACGAAGACGGCCTAAATCACCTGAGCGATAGAGTACATCCTGTGGGTCTTCCAAATAAGGATTTTGAACAAAGGCTTTCTCATTTTCCTCACTCTCCTCTAAATAACCTAACGAAGTATACGGGGTTCGAATGACAATCTCCCCGAGTTCTCCGATACCTGCAGGCCGCAAATCAGAACTCATAATCATTACGGCGCTATTAGGAAGAGCCTCCCCAATAGGTTGAATTCCATCAGTTGGATAGGATGGAACTTTATACCAACACTTTGCCAGTGTAGTTTCAGTAGGACCATATAGATTAACAATTTCACTTTGACGGGCAATCGCTCTCCATTTTCCTACCAGGCTAGCCCCTAATGGTTCTCCGGCAGAAAACGTCCATCGCAAATCGGGAAGCTCATCTACCGCATCCATTTGCCGTTGCAACCAAACTTCTATAATAGATGGAACTGTATGAACTACGCTGATACGTTCATCCTTAAGCCAACTGAGAGTATCTGAATCCAGGAGCAGTAAACCTTCGGGGGGCAGGCAAAGAGTTGCACCGCTGGCTAAAGGTAAGAAAATGTCCCGCAAGGATACATCGAACGAGAGCGATGTAAGCTGAGATACTCGATCATTTGGACCAATCTTAAATGCCTTACGCTGCCAGTTTATAAAGTGGTTTAATCCTTCGTATCTTCCAAGAATTGCCTTGGGCGTGCCAGTGCTGCCCGAGGTAAAGAAAACATAAGCGGGAGAGTCCTCCTGAGGTTTGAAAAGAATGTTCTCTAAAACTCCTTTTGTGTGCTGCGCCAGGACGCTTCCAGTTGAACCATCAACCTGAAAATGGATCAAAGAAACAGTCGGATTCCGCCACCAATTGAGAGAACCCAATGCGCCATCCTGAAGTAAGTACTTAGCTCCAACCTTCTCGAGCATCTGCTGTTTTCGTTTCTCCGGTAATTCCGGATCAACTGGTACCATCACTCCTCCAACTGCCAACGTTCCTAGGAGGCTCACTATTCCGCCAAAACTTTTCTCGGCTTCAATCAGAACCCTGTCATTAGGCTGAATACCTGATTCTCTGAGTATAGCTGCAAGCTCCAAAACTCGACTGGTAAGCTGCTGATAGCTACATGTAAATTCACCCTGACTTACCGCCGGATGCTCCGGATTCCGGGAAGCAAAATCAAATAGGCGTTGGACTACCGACTCTTGCGGGGTTTTGGACATCGGG
>JAPUIL010000412.1 GCA_027297085.1 Verrucomicrobiota bacterium
GAGGAGGATATTTTTGATGTTTTCGAAGCACTGGCGGATTTCGCCCTCCATATCTGTCGGCATGGTGCCGTCGGGACGGGCGCTGCCCTGCCCAGAGAGGTAGAGGGTGTTGCCGACCAGCACACCGTCGCTGTACGGGCGGTTATGGACGACGTGGGTTTCGGATTTGACAATCAGCTTGTCGGGCAACTGGGCCCAAGCCATACCTGTCAACAGGAATGTCAGCGCCAGAATGGTCAATCTCTGCATGTTCATTTCATAAGCCTTTCCAATTAATCTGTTCATCTCTGATTATATCGGGGTGTCAAGGACGCAATGGAAGGCTTGGGTGAGGGTGACTTTTGGTCGGAGGTCAATCGACAATTTTATAGGCTCCCAAAGGTCTAGCCTGTGGATGTGGATCTCGCGATTGCATACTTGAGATACTTAACGATTTTCCCCTCATCGAGGAGCTTCATTCGGATACTGCGGAAAAAGGACTTCATGTATTGGGATTATAACTACTCAATCTTCCAACCATACCGTCTTGTCTCAGATCAAACGGAAGGCTAGCGCGCCGGGTATCCCGTATTAGTGGCGGATCTGCGGCCTTGGAACAGCATGTAACCCGGGCGAGTCTGCCACCTTGAGGGCCCGGCGAGGATCTTGCCGTGGGCGAGAACGGATTTGCGGACGATTTCTTCCCGCGCGTTGTAGGTCGGAGAGCCGTCGCGGTCACCCGCTTGCACGCCGAAATCGTTGCTCGCGACCATGACGATATCGATGCCTTCGACTTCTTCAAGGATGTCATCAATGATGCCGACACCTGCGGGGTTTTCGATCTGGATCATTACCAGGATATTATTGTTGGCGTTCGTGGCGTAGCCCGGACCCCAAAGCGCTGAGGCACGGTTTCCGCCCGCGCTGCGATGTCCCCAAGGTCTGGTATTCGGAGATTCGCTATTGCCGATCGGGAATTTGGAGTACAGCACCGCGTTCCTAGCTTCCTCGACGCTATCGACCATAGGGACAACAATCCCGAGTGCACCTGCATCGGTGGCTTTCTGAATATCACCCACGTTTGCGGACGGCACGCGAATGAACGGAATGGAGCCGGCTTCAACGATCACCTCGATCAAGTTCTGCGTTTCACGCCAAGTCAGGGTGCTATGTTGCATTTCGATCCAAATGAAATCCTGCCCTTCACATGCTTTTTTCGCCGCCTCAAGGTCAGGTCGGCTGATCGTGTTGCTGAATATCTGCTGGCCGGCATTCAGTTTAGTGATCACGGTGTTAAAGGTGAGTGAACCCGGTGCCGCTGCCGGACCGCGCGACCTCTGCGCCGCTGCTGGCGCCGTCGCAGCCGGTGCTTGCTGCCCTTGGGTAGGACGCTCCTGTTGTTGCTGAGCCATAGCAAACGAGGCCATTAGCACCAGCGTTATCGCGCTGAAAGCCAGCGCTGCCACGAGATGTATCGTGGAACTACTACTGATCGGAATTATTGATAGGAAATTGCTTTTCAGCGGCGCAGCCGCTGAGTTGATGGTTTTTCTATTCATTATTAAATGTGTTATCTTTGTGCCCTCTGCGGTTAATTACTTAATCCTCCAACAACTTATCAAACCGCGGATTCTCGTCATAATTTACAGAAACTGTTTATCACTACTTCCGGCAGGAACACAAGAAA
The DNA here is from genome assembly GCA_027297085.1 of Verrucomicrobiota bacterium. GTDB lineage: Bacteria > Verrucomicrobiota > Verrucomicrobiia > Opitutales > UBA2995 > UBA2995. The sequence goes on from JAPUIL010000412.1 coordinate 1,667, forward strand.
GAGAAAGGGCCCACATGCCCTATGATCCCTTGACTCCTTGAATTGAATCCCGGATATACTGTTTGTGGGTGGTATTATCGAAACATTAGCGGGTATCATTTTACTTACTCGTCCCACCTTTTTCGTGTCTCAGATTCAGTTTCTTTGTTCAAAATCTCTAAGCGTCTGGGTAGTCCGCGGAGTGTTGAAGTTTTCTCTTGGAGTTTTTATTGCCCTGTGGGGAATCATTTTCTTTTAGGTGCTCCGCTCTGAGAGGACCCGCGCTTTGCCCTGGATTTTAGGCGTCCACAAAAGTGCGCTTCCCCTTATTGATAGGAAAATGCTTTTTAGCGGCGCAGCCGCAGAGGTGGGGGTTTTCAAACCAACCTCAAAATCCAAGCGACTCACAGGAACCCGCAACCGTAGATCTGAACCGAGGCGGTTTCGAAAATATGGAAATAAGAATTTGATTCCTGAAATGGTAATGATAACTTATTTGACGACAGGTAGTTCATTCCAACGCCGCCGCTGAAAAGAGAGGATCGTAAAATGCTCCGAAGTGTAAAATACAGAATAAGTTCTCCCATTGAGACACTGAATGGACGCATTGTTAAAACAAAGACTGTCTTTTCGACCATTGCTCGTGGACCATGAGCTATCTGATTGTCGAAGTAGGAAAACGGCTTTTAGGCCGAAAATTCTAATCATAGAAAGGACGCACGGATGTTACGAAGTATCAAAGATATAACGAGCTATCCCGTCGAGGCGCTGGACGGGCACATTGGCACGGTTAAGGACTGCCTATTCGATGACCATTTCTGGACCTGGAGGCACCTGGTCGTTGATACGGAAAATTGGCTACCTGGGAGAAAAGTCCTGGTAAGTCCACTTCATTTACAACAACCCGAAGTTGGCATGTCAGTACACCATTTCCCAATCAATCTTACAAAAAGCCAAATAGAAGCGTGTCCGGATTTGGCCGCGGATGAACCTGTGTCAAGGCGGCATGAAACCGAATTGGCACGTTACTATAAGCACGCTCCTTACTGGTTGGTATCGGACATTTTCGAACCCGGCAGACCAGAGAGGTTTGATGACTTTTACGATGAACACTCCGTCAAACAGAAGTTGGAACATATGGAAAAACTAAAAGAAATTGAGGCATGTCATTTGCAATCAGCCAAGGAGGTGTTCGGCTACCATATTGATGCGAAAGAAAACGAGTTTGGGTACCTGGATGATCTGATTGTGGAGGACCAAACTTGGAAAATTCTTTTCATGGTTGTTGTCGCCCACAAATGGCTTCCCGGTCGAAAGTTCCTCATCGATATTGACTGGGTCCTCCATTTTGATTGGCAAAACAAAAGTGCAACCGTCCGCTTGTCCCGCGAAGAAATCGAATCTTCGCCCGTATATGGCCCTCATCAACCCATAAACCACGACTATCTGGGCAAGCTTTACGATTACTATGGCCTACCGCAACGGAAGGATAAATCTTCGATGGGAAAAACTACTTTCTAACAAGTCCATTTACTGATAGGAAATTGCTTTTTAGCGGCGCAGCCGCCGAGGCGTGGGTTGTATACCGGACCAGCTTCCCCTCATGGAGGAGCTTCATTCGGATACTGCGGAATAGGGATT
>JAPUIL010000413.1 GCA_027297085.1 Verrucomicrobiota bacterium
TCCGTCAGAATAACCTGAAGGGATTCGACCTCGATTTACCCTTGGGAAAGCTAATTGTGGTCACCGGATTGAGCGGCGCAGGAAAATCATCCCTGGTATTTGATACGCTGCATGCGGAGGGACAGCGACGATATGTGGAAACCTTCAGTCCATACACCCGTCAGTTTCTCGAGCTTCTCGACCGTCCTCAGCTCGATTCCGTGGAAAACATCCGCCCATCGATAGCCATTCAGCAAAGCAATGCGGTAAAAACTACCCGCTCCACCGTAGGCACCATGACCGAACTCACCGACTACTTCAAAGTCTGGTTCAGCCACGTGGCCAAGCTCTACGATCCCGAAACCGGGGAAGCCGTCGAGGATGACAATCCGGAATCCATTTGGAAAAAGATCCGTGCACAGTCTTTGGACCAAACGCTTCTGCTTACCTTCCGTATTAATCGCCCCAAACAGCTAAAGTGGGACGAGATTCTAGGACCGATAAAGGCCCAGGGATATACGCGAGCCCTCGTTAAAGGAAAGGTGGTTAGGGTGGAAGATCTCAAACCCTCCAGCCTCGGCAAATCTCCCCTGTATATAATCCAGGACCGGGTAAAGATTTCGTCCAGAGGCAGAAGCCGTTTTCTCGAATCGGTTCAAACTGCTCTGCACTTTGGCCAAGGTGAAATTCTCCTGTTCGACGATCAGGGACGGGACGCAGGCCATTACTCAATCGGTCTTCACTCTCCAAGGTCCGGCAAGACCTTCAAGCATGCCACTCCCGCCCTTTTTTCTTTCAATTCACCCATCGGCGCATGCCCCGAATGCCGGGGATTCGGTCGCATCATCCAGGTCGATTACCGCTTAGCCATCCCCAATCGCAAGTTGAGCATTGACGATGGAGCGATCAAAGCCTGGCTGGGAGCGGTTTATGGAGAAAGTCGAAAAGATCTGGTCGTTTTCTGTCGCAAGAAAGGCATCCCCACAGATATCCCCTTCGAAGATCTCACCGAAGAGCAGCAGGAGTTTGTCATACAGGGCGATCCCAACTACGGCAGAAAGGGATATAAGTGGCCCCAGGCTTGGTATGGACTGAAAGGTTTTTTCGACTGGTTGGAATCCAAGACCTACCGCATGCACGTGCGAGTTTTCCTGTCGCGGTTTCGTACGTATACCAAATGCCCTTCCTGCAACGGCACTCGACTTCAGCCGGAGTCTCTCTGTTGGAAATGGCATGGCAAGCGGCTGCCCGATCTCTATCAAATGCCGGTGCAGGATCTACTTCCGCTTGTCCGCGATCATTTTAAACCCACGGGAGACCACCAAGTCGACCTGGCATATGAATCCATCCTCACCCGGCTCACTTACCTCGATCAGGTGGGGCTTGGTTACCTCACCCTGGACCGTCCTTCGAAGACCTTATCTGGTGGCGAAGTCGAACGCGTCAACCTAACTTCCTGCCTGGGCACCTCCCTGGTCGATACACTGTTTGTTCTAGATGAGCCGTCCATCGGCCTTCACTCCCGGGACATCGATCGCCTCATCCGTATTCTCCGCCGTCTCACAGACCTCGGGAACACGGTGGTGGTAGTAGAACATGACGAATCCATCATCCGCGCCGCCGACCAGGTATTGGAGATTGGTCCTCTTCCGGGTAATCATGGAGGTCAACTAGTCTTCCAGGGATCCCTAAAGGATCTTCTGAAAGACAAAGAATCGATAACCGGCCAATACCTATCCAACCGCAAAACCATTACCCTGCCAAAAAAACGCAGGCCGGTAAAAACCCGCGGCTCCAAGAAATCTCCAGCCACTCCATTTCTAAGGTTTAAAAACGTATCCAAGCACAACATACACCGGCAGAACTTCAAAATCCCCCTGGAGCGCTTGGTATGTCTGACCGGAGTTAGCGGTTCGGGCAAATCCACGTTGCTGGATAACGTTATCAACCAAGCCCTTAAACAGGATCGTGGGTTAATGGTCGAAAATCCAGCCGAAGTAGCCCAAGTGGACTGTCCGCGTTCCTTTGCCGATGTAGTCCTCGTGGACCAGGGACCTGTCACCAAAACACCGCGCTCAAATCCTATTCTCTTCGTCAACGCCTGGGACGAAGTTCGCAACCTATTCGCCAAGACAGAGGAATCGCTGTCCCAAGGATTCACTGCAGCCTACTTTTCCTTTAATGCCGGAGATGGTCGTTGCGACAACTGCACCGGCCTCGGATACGAACAGGTGGAGATGCAGTTTCTCTCCGATGTGTTTGTCACCTGCCCTATTTGTGAAGGTGAACGTTTCAAACCGGAGATCCTGAAAATCCAGTGGGAAGGAAAATCAATTTCCCAGATCCTCCAATTGACCATTGCCGAAGCATTAGAATTCTTTGCTGACCAACCCAAATTGAAGTTCAAGTTGCAGTCCCTCGAAGCGGTAGGACTTGGCTATCTGAAACTTGGCCAACCACTCAACACACTTTCAGGTGGGGAATCCCAGCGCTTGAAGCTGGTTAAATATCTTTCCCGAGTGGGTGATACAGCTGAGCCTTCGCTTTTACTCTTGGACGAACCAACCACTGGCCTGCACAAGCACGATGTAAAACGTTTGATCCGCGTGCTCCATCATTTGGTCGATGAAGGACACAGTGTCGTGGTCATCGAACACAATCTCGATCTCATCAAATGCGCCGACTGGATCATCGAGCTGGGCCCAGAAGCCGGCAAGGATGGCGGCAAAGTCATAGCCGAAGGCACCCCGGAACAGGTCATCAAAAAGAAGATCCCATCGCAGCCTTTCCTGATCCAGGAGTTGAATAGGGGCACCAACGGCAAATCTACTAAAGTTCGACCAAAGCTACAAGTCGCCGAATTACCAGCGAAATACACTATTTCCTCTCGCCCCCATGGCTCGCCACAACCGCAAGGCGACGGCGGCTCACCCCTCGCCTCTCGCCCCGCAGGAAAGGTTCTTCAAGTAATGGGCGCTCGTGAGCATAACCTGAAAAACATTTCCGTAGACATTCCTCACAACGAGATCACCGTCATCACCGGAGTCTTCGGCTCTGGCAAATCCAGTTTGGCGTTCGACATCGTATTTGCCGAAGGTCAACGACGCTTCCTCGAGTCCATGTCGGCCTATGCCCGGCAGTTCGTGGAGCAGCTCCCCCGTCCCGATATTGATGACCTTCGCGGAATTGCGCCCACCATCGCGATCGAGCAGCGAGTCTCTCGAGGCAGCCGCAAGTCGACCGTGGCCACCATAACCGAGGTAGCCCAATACTTGCGCCTGCTTTACGCGCGACTGGGAATTCAACATTCACCAGACTCCGGCCTTCCGGTCGTTTCACTCAGCCAGTCTGCTCTTGTAAAGCACCTCGAATCCCAACTAGCGCAGTCGAAACTCAAGAAGCAAAAGCACATCTACCTCGCGGCGCCACTCATTCGCGGACGCAAGGGTCACCACGAACCTATAGCCAAGTGGATTGCCAAACAGGGCTTCGAACTCATGCGCATCGACGGCTCCATTATTGAGGTTTCCAAATTCAAAAAACTCTCCCGCTACAAAGAACACGATATCGAAGTTGTCATCGCCGACCTGGGATCGCCGAACTCCCGTTCGGCACTTTCTTCCCTCCTCAAACGCGCCCTCAAGCTTGGCAAAAGTTCTGCCATGCTCGTAGATAACTCCGGCGATATCCTGTCCTGGTTATCCACAGAACGGGTTGACCCCATTACCAGAGAAGCATACCCCGAGCTGGACCCCAAACACTTTTCCTGGAACAGCTCAAAGGGTTGGTGCCCCGATTGTAATGGTAATGGCAACAATTGGTTTGAGAACGAAGACGAGCCTGCAGATCGAAAATGGTTCCTTGAACAATGCGACACGTGCCAGGGAGAACGCCTGAACCTGCTTTCTCGAAATGTGTATTTAAATTTTAAGGACGGAACGGACCTAACACTCCCTGGAATACTAAAATTGCCACCCGGCGGTTTATTAAAACGACTCAGAAACCTCAAACTCGATCGCAAAGGCAAAGCCGTTATAACCGACATCCTGCCCCAGATCGAAGAACGCCTGAAGTTTATGGGCCAAGTTGGCCTGGATTATTTGGGAATGGATCGTCCCACCTCCACACTGTCCGGCGGCGAAGCACAACGCATCCGACTCTCTGCTCAATTGGGATCCAATCTATCTGGTGTGCTTTATGTCTTGGACGA
>JAPUIL010000414.1 GCA_027297085.1 Verrucomicrobiota bacterium
TAGGTGTATTTTCGATTATCGTTTTGAGCAAAGATGCTGCCAAAGCCCTTTTTCCTCAATTCTCTGAATTAGAAAAACCGGAATCCGGACGCTGACACGGACCTCAAGGAAGGTATTTTCCGGATGGTCCCAGTGGATTTGATGTTGAATAGGAAGTATTTTTAAACTTTGATTATAATCAAAATCTTTGGGCAACGTACGCCTTTGTTGCCTATTCCTCGAAATGTAAATAGTCAATCGGTCAACTTCGCTTTAACATGCTAACAAGTTACGGATTAGTTAGGAATCGGAGTAACCGAAACTCTAAAAACTTTCCAGACTGGCAAGAGTTTGAAACCTGCATTGCGCGGGATCCCGAGGTTCGTTCGATAGTCCGAGGCCAGGTTTCCCGGTTTTTTTCCTCCTGTACTTTTGGTGTAATGAGAAGGCTGGGGAGATTCTTTGGAGTTCGACCACCCTATGAAATTCCCATCGCTGCCCGCGAGGATATACGAATAGCCATCCTTGGCGGCACCGCTTTTCGTCGCTGCACAGACTTTATTTTAAAAGGTAAAAAAGCAGCTTACCTCTATGACCCAACTCCTCCATGGGCCACCGCAGAACGAGTGGCACGCTTCGTCGAAGACCTGGGTATTTCTGTGCTTTTTGTTCCCCATCCGGAATTTTGCGACCGTCTCAACCCAGCTCTAAAGAGTTGTCAGGTTCATTTTATTCCGGAAGCAATCGATCCTAGCGGCTACCTTTCCGATGAGGCTAAGACCATCGACTTGCTTGCTTACGGCCGAAAATTTCGTCCACACCACGAAGCGTTATTGCAGGGCTTGCCACCTGAGATACATTACCATCATACCTGGTTGGAAGACCGCGAGAACCTATTAAGCGCTATGGGAAAAGCAAAGATTATCATCAACTTTCCCCGGAAACTTACCCACGAGGATATAGAGGTGGAAATGGTAACCATGCGCTATTTTCAGGCCATGGCTTCCAAAGCCTTAATCCTGGGACGATGCCCACCTATATTGAAAGAGATTTTCGGATACGACCCAGTGATTGCCGTAGACCACCAGAGTCCTTGCACTCAAGTGGAATCCATTCTGGCTAATTATAGTAACTATAAAAAGCTGATTGAAAGAAACCATGAAACGATGACTTTACATCACACCTATTCCCATCGGTGGCAGAAAATAAAGGAAATCTTACTTCGTGAAACTGGTGAACCGGTCAGCTGATCAGGCCGATCGCATGTTTCCTTCTTTGTCCGTGCTTCTTTAATCGATACAGAGCAGGTATCAAACCAAGGTGTGGCATGTTGGTGTCGCTCCGCTCGAAACTATTGTTCTTCTCGACGTATCGACAAAATGGTCTGGTAGAATGCGATATTTTGCATTGCAAAAATGAATGGTACCTAGGGCGGGACTTGAACTTGATCATTCCCGATTGCTTGCGACGTGATTAAAAAAACACATTGTTCCCCGATGTCCGTTCTCCCGCATCGCGGGAGATAAAAATGGGTAGATACCCCGTTGCTTGCGGCGGAGCCGCCGGGAGGCTGTTTAATCCTTTTCCGGTGTGACAGATATGAAGGTTTGCAGTTTTTGAACCATCTGTTCGGATGATGATCCGTTTAGAAACATCTGAGCCCAAACTTCAAGATGAAGTAACTTGAGCTTTAGAGCATGATCTCCGTTATTCATTAAGTAATCCAGTTCTAGATTTGAAAATCCAAATAGATCCCGAATGAAGGAGTTTTTAAAGAAACGCTGAGGAATTTCTAAGCGTTTGTGGGCCGACGTGGGCCATGGCAGTTTATAACGCCTACTCAAGGTACGCGGCATGTACCGGTCAGCTACTTGCCGAAGGACCCATTTATCAATCATGAAAGGATGACCCGGATTCAGTGTCGTCAAGTTGAAGTGAACTTTGTGTCGACGGGGCAAATTGATCGCCAGTTTGACAAGTTTGTAATCTAGGAATGGGAACCGAGATTCAACGCTTGCTGCCATGCCACACGCATCGTTTCGATTGAGCAGCGGTCTCAGATTGAAATTGAGCTCAAGAAGCGATTGAAAATCACGCGATTTGACTGAGCCTTTGCCGCGTGCGAAAATGGTCTGTTTGATCTCATCCGCTTCGAGATCAATTTCAAAGCGTGAAAATAAACTCTCAACAAAATGCTTGTTTCCCTGGTCCCGGAGCGAAGTCTTTTCACCAAACAGGCGGCGCACGGATCGCACCGCTACACGATAAGAGCGACTCGGTAACTGTCTGACAAATTGCGGCAGATTCGGAACCATGCGAATAAACCCCCAGAAACATTCATCAGATGCCTCTCCCGTAAGGACTCCCTTTACCCCGTGTTTTCGGACAAGTCTCGAAAGTTTAAGGAATGGAATCGACGTATGAAGATCTACGAATGGATTGCCTCGATGAAGAATGGTTTCAGGTATCAAGTCTATATGGTCTTGATCGCTGAGATTCACTGATTTCAAATCCAGTTTTAGGTGTTTGGCAATTGCCGTAGCGAATTTGAGCTCGCTTCCCTTTCCAGGGGTATGGGCGTGGAATATCTGAATATTGTCTTGATATCTGGAAGCCATCGCGACGGAGAGAGAAGAATCAACCCCGCCGCTGCACAATGCTCCCACCGGCGCATCAGCTATCTGCTGCATATCAACTGCGGCAAGCAGGGTCTCTTCGACACTATCAACAATGGCATTGGGTCCCCATTTCTTTAACTCTTCTTGCTGATCGTCATCCCACAGATCGCTAAGTGAAAAAAAGCGACTGTAACGCGCTGTTTGACCCGGTTTCACCTTAATGACAGACCCAGGAGCTACCATTTTAACACCCTTTATCAGCGTAAAACCCCGGGTAAATGTGCCCCAGTCCAACAAATACCCCGCCGCCCTCATCGGATCTAATTCAAACTTACCCCAAGGCAACAGTGCGCGGATCTCTGAGGAAAATATAAACGACTTTGTATCTTCGAATATATAAAGCGGTTTAATCCCAAACCGGTCTCGAGCAAGGGTGAGCGACTGGTCTTTCTTGTCGTATAGTGCAAACGCGTACATCCCCTCAAGCTTGGGGAGCGTTTCATCAAGTCCGGTGTGAACGATAGACTCAATTAGCACTTCCGTATCGCTTGTGGTTTTAAAATGAACGCCCTTGCGCTCCAAGGCTGTACGTAGCGCTTTGAAATTGTAGATTTCACCGTTGTAGACTATACCATATCGCTGGCTTGTGTCCCAAAACGGTTGATTACTTCGGGGTGAAAGATCTAAAAGCGACAGGCGCGTGTGAGCTAAACCAATGCCTGGTTCACAGAAAATGCCGCAATGGTCCGGCCCCCGGTGTGCAAGCAGCTTTGCTGACGCTTCGAGTACTCGTTTATCGGGGGATGAGTGAGGGTTGTGTTCAAGAACGCCAAAAATGCCACACATCAGATTTACTGCCAGGAGAATGTTTACTGCTAGGAAATTGCATTTGGATGATGTCGTTTTCGACCCGGTTGGCGGCATAATCCTCCGGAAGGGGGTTTCCTCCTTCGCTAAAGCTATGGTGGACGTGTAAGGGGAGACGCTGCGTTTGGGAGACGGCCGCGCTGCTTGTCGCCATTCGCAATACCGCGCTTCCACTCTGCTGATCCGTATGAACTATAATGGGTGTAGATTCTGGCTTCTTTGGCCGTGAAGTCAACGATCTTGGGCAACCATTGATTTTTGCACATGCGCAACTGTTTTGTAGGTGATGGCAGATGGAAGTTATTCAAACTTGAACCGGCATTCGTGGGATTAGCCCAGCTCAAGGTTGTAGAGAAGGCCCTTCTTCGTCCTGATAATCGGCCCACCTTTCACGCATTGGAAAAAACTCCAGGTAAAAGTTCCTAAGATCTTCGACTCCAAGTTTCCGCGATATAAAAGCCTGAAAAATGTAAAACAGCCTAGTTGGGTGTACTTCTTCAAAATACTGGATCAGCGACTAGTCCGCTTTCCGTTCAAAGGCGAATAAGCAGCAATATGTAAGGCTTCATTGCCAGAGGGAAATTGATTCGGATGAGATTTAAAAGCTGCCGGATAGAGATCCAATTTCAATAAATACTGAACTTGGTTAGGCGGTCGGATAACAGCAATCTCGATATTGGCGAGTGAACCCCAAATTTCTATGTGTGATCCCCCTATAAACAGGGTTTTTTGCGCGAATCCGAGTAGATTTCCGAGACCCACTTGACCCGTCTGTTGCGGTTAAGAATATTACTAGTCCTAGAACCTGCCTTGCGGATTCTTCGTATATGTATGAATTTGTTTTCCCTGCTAGCTTTATTTTTTATTCTGCTCCTGCCTATTAATTCCCTTACCGCTGCTCAATGGGCGGGAGAGGAATGGGATCGCCAGAACGCCGAGATCGATTTACTTCACCGCGAGGGTAAAATTGAGGATGCCATTAAGGTGGCTAAAAGTGCGCTGGATTTAGCTGAGGAAGCGGTTGGGACGGATAACCGCGATTACCTAAGGAGTTTGGAAAACCTTGGTCTTCTCCACCAATTTAATCAGGAGTACGGTGTAGCCGAATCTCTCTTCAAT
>JAPUIL010000415.1 GCA_027297085.1 Verrucomicrobiota bacterium
TTATTCACTTTCGGGTCTAATACCTCGCAGCTTGCTGCGATCTTAAATCTCAAATTTGCAATTTCAAATGCCTCGGAGCTTGCTCCGGGGTTCTTTACTTAAACGAAAGTTTCCATAGGTCGAGTCTCCAACAATTGGAAGCTGTCGCTTTGCGCATTGGACTCTCAACTGGTTGGTACGACCGGTGCGAGGATTCAGCTTCAAAAGACTCAATTTTGGGTGGTTCCGATTGGTTTCTACAATGCTAACGTGAGTTTCTGCAGGCCGTCCTCTCCTTGAATTTGCCTGCACACGCAGGCCAGATCCAGTTCTTTTCTTACGTAATATGTCCCGCCAGGATGAATCAGTCACTTTAGCTAGCCCCGAGACAATTGCGTGGTATGTTTTGGCAACTTTTCGCTTAGAAAATTGACCTTTCAATTCTCTCGCCAAATTGGGATTCACACACCCCAATATCACTCCAGAGGTGGCGGAATCCAAGCGATGCAGGAGATAAAAGCGGTAAGATCTATCTCCAACCTTCCACATAAATCGCTCCCTGTCCGAACTCCAAGACGCATCGAGTAGGCTGCGTTTCCGGTCCATATCAACATTCGGGTGAGATAGAATACGACAGGGTTTATAAAGTGCCACTATACCATCGGGGTGCACACCCAAAACAGCTACCCCTTTTCCTAAAGGAATTTCCGGGATAATCTCAGATGAATTCAATGGCATAAGCGCATAGGTATACCTTCAAACTATTGCCTGATCGTTTAATAGAAAATGAAGTTCACGATTATCCGTTCAGGATCCTCCAAGGTTGACACCATTTCGTCTGTCCACTCCCCAAATGGTGCACGATTATTGATGGCTGCTGCACAGACAATCTGAGCCTGGAGTGAAGAAGTCGCCTGAACAATTTCCCAGTCCAGTATTTCTCCATCTACATCAAGGAAAAATGCAATGGAGACACGTGAACGACGCTCTGTCAATCGCTGCTGTGTCAGGAGGTTGTGCCATTCAATTTCAATCGTCTCAAACATACGTTCAAGGTATTCGCCGAATTCGCTGAATTCCGCGGAATAGTCGGCCATTCGAGCCAGACGCGAAACACCAGACATATTTCGCTTAAGCGGACCCGTGTTGGCCACACGAACCCGTGGCTGCGGTAACCGGGCTGGTCGATCTTCAGGATTAGGCTCCGGCGTAGCCACCTGGGGAGGAGTTAATGGAGCCTGGTTCTGCACAATACCTTCATCTAAGCGGGTGGTATCTTCCTCGGCCTCTTCCTCACTTTCGACGACTTCTACCGCCTCCTCATCTTCCGGTAAATCCGGAATCTCAGGTAAGGAACGTGGGCTATCTTCATCGAGAGCTTCATCTTCCAAAGCTACCGGGGTTCGAGCTCGCTGCTGATTGATCTCGTCTTCACCCAGAAGGCGATTTATTCGAATCTGAGGAAGGCTGGGGTTCTGTTGTTGCTGGGGTTGAGTGTCGCTGGCTTGAGAGGCAGGAATCGGCGGAGAAGGAGGTGCACGATTCGGCTGGCCCTGAACCAGGTTATTAAATTCCTCAGACTCCCCATCGATAAAAGGTGTATCTTCATTTAAGTCCTCGGGAATTTCCTCATTAACAGCCTGCGAATCCCGAGAAGCGAAGTTTTTGGTTTCGTCAGGGGTATTCGAAATATTCTCCTTATTAATAGGCACATACTTTTGTATGATCTCCGGTTCATCCTCCGCCAGAATGATATCGAACTCTTGCCATGATTGGCTCGGCGGATCCGAGGCCATGATCATAAGCGTTTCAGGAATAAACAGATACAACAGAACGTGAGAAAAGAAAGACCCCAGCACAGCAAGGAGAATTCGCCGCGATTTACGCGACTCTTCTCTTGCAAACTCGTTATGGACAGAACTGTGGATCGGCTTAGACACGGTTTCTCAATAAATTGTACCTGTTAATTGGAGCAAAAGGCTCGATTTGCGAACGAAAAATAACCCATAAAAGCTACAGGCCTGACCCTCGATTAGATCGCTCGGACTACTCGCAGGTTCCGCAATACCCTCAATAAATAGGGTCTTGTTATTGACAGGCACATAGGTCAAAACCGGAAACATGTTGGTTCATACCGTATTTTTTTATCTCAAGGTCGACGTTACTGAAGAGCAGACGGCTGCGTTTGTTAAACAAGTAGAGGAGTTGGGTTCGATAGAAACTGTCCACTCTATCCATGTAGGAACACCTGCAGCTACTCCAAAACGTCCCATCATCCAGGCAGATTATGCAGTAGGGCTGACCGTTTTGTTTAATTCTCTGGAGGACCACGACGTTTATCAGGTTCACCAAGTCCATAATGACTTCATAGCCAGTAATAGCCATTTATGGGAAAAAGTTGTCATTTACGATGCGGATTAGGCCCCGAATGCAGAGATAATAAAGCTTGCTAAACAGGGTAAAGTCCTCATGTTAAATCGTTTACTTAGAACCCTTGATGTATACGTCATCCTGAGACAAAGATTAAGACTTAGCAGCTAAAGGTTTTAAAAGCGGACTCACAGGTCCGCTTTTCCGTTGTACGCATAAACTTATGGTGGAAATCCTTCTAATTCTGCTAGTTACACAATTTCTGGCTATAATGAGTCCCGGGCCGGATATGTTCCTCATATTGAAGAATACCTTGGGACAATCCGGCAATGGAACAGCTATATTTACCATTTTGGGCATTGGATTAGGTTTGACCGTACATATTTCCATTTCCATAGGAGGATTGGCCATTCTTCTCGTTCAGAGTGAGAATCTTTATCGACTGTTGCGTTACGCCGGAGCTGCTTATCTGGCATATATAGGTCTGAAATCACTGATTCGCCAATCGTCATTTACCCAAAATTCTTATAACGGAGGCTCTGGTAAAAGTTGGCGGACAGCTTTTGTGGAAGGCCTCTTCACCAATCTTCTGAATCCCAAAGTAACTCTGTATATCTTCAGCTTGTTTACACAGCTAATTGCACCGAACCTACCATTGTGGCAAAAAGTTACCTATGGATTGGTGCTGATTGCCGAGGCAATAATGGTCTGGATATTGTTCTCCCTTGCAGTCAATTTGCCTAACATTCGAACACGGATCGAATCCTTTTCGGTTAGAATAGATCGATTATTCGGACTGATTTTGATCTGTATCGCCGGGACGGTCTTTCTGAATAGCTGAGGGAGGTTCCTCTTGGAGCACTTTTTGGATCGCCTTGCCCAGCTCTTCCACCCGGAAGGGTTTTTCTACAACACCTTTGAAACCATGCATTTCATAATCCGCCATAATTGGATCCGTTGAGTAGCCACTACTGACAACCCCTTTGACATCTGGATCGATCTTGAGGAGCTCCTTGATGGCCTCCTTTCCTCCCATATGGCCGGGAATTGTAAGATCCATGATAACCACATCAAACTGCCGATCAGTGCCCATAGCTTCCTTATAAACCGCGATAGCATCTTCACCCTTCGTGGTACCTGTTACGGTGTAGCCAAGGCGTTCAAGAATCAATTTTGCTACTTCACGGATTGAAGAATCATCATCCATCAATAAAACTTTTCCATTCCCGTGCATGATCTTCGTATCTGCTTCTACTTTTTTTTGAATAGTTTTTTGAGTTGCAGGAAAATAAATAGTGAAACGTGTGCCATATCCCAAGCTTGAATTTAGCTCGATGTGACCAAAGTGTCTTTTGATGATCGAATAGGAAGTAGTAAGACCAAGACCGGTGCCAGACGATTTGGTAGAAAAGAACGGATCAAAAATCTTCGATAGGTTTTCCTCCGGCACACCCATACCAGAATCCTTAAGATCTATGCAAATGTACCGGCCGGGAGTTACAGGAATTGTTGAATCCTCCTCCAGCTCAATTTGAGATAGCGACACATCGTAGCGTCCCCCATCCGGCATAGCTTGAACCGCGTTAATTGAAAGATTTTGGATTACCTGATTCATCTGAGAAGCATCTGCCTCTACCAGTA
>JAPUIL010000416.1 GCA_027297085.1 Verrucomicrobiota bacterium
TATTGAGTCGATAGAGTCAAGACCGCCAACTAAAGACGACTTTTTAAACTTGTGTCGGAGTTTAAATAACAAAGGCGCAGAGTATATTGTGATCGGTGGTATGGCAATTATCCAGCACGGGTATCTGAGAGCCACTGAAGACATCGACCTCTTGGTCAATACAACTCAAGAAAATGAAAAGAAATTGATCGATGCCTTACTATACCTTCCAGATAAAGCAGCTTCCGAAATCAAGGAAGGCGATATCGAAAAATACACGGTTATCAGAGTAGCGGATGAAATCATAATAGATTTAATGAAAAGTGCCTGCGGCATAGACTACCAACAGGCCAAATTTTCAGTGGTCACGATAACCATTGAAGGTGTAGAAATTCCATTTGCCAGCTTGGAGCTTTTATGGAAAATGAAACAAACTGTGAGGGAAAAAGATAAATTGGATTTGATTTTTTTGCGTGAAAAACTGAAAAAGAAAAATAAGTAGAGCCAAATATAATACCGCTGCAGATACAGTATCGACGAAAGTAATTGAAAGGCGTAAATGGTGACCTTGCTTTCAGTAGGGACGGCTCGCTGAGCGGTCCGATGTTTCAATAATCGAATGACTCCCTCTTCGCTCCAGGCATCCCCTGGATGGCTTGGCAATCGGTCCCTATATTTATCACTCTCGATAAGGCTTTAACACATCCCAATCGAACTCAACGCCAATGCCCGGACTATCGGGCGCTACGGCACGATGATCTTTGATGACAAGGGGTCGTTTAGTACACACATCAATGGGAAAACTGTGATGTTCCAACCATCCGGCATTGGATTGTGATGCCACTAAACTGACATGAAGTTCATGCATGCCATGCGAACAAATAGGCAAACCGTAAATACGAGACATTTCGGCTACTTTGAGCCAACCGGTTATGCCCAAACAGTTCGATGCATCCGGTTGAATGAACGATAGCTTCGCTTGATCGAAAGCGTAACCAAATTCATGGAGGGTATGCAGGTTTTCGCCCATGGCCAGTGGAACGTTCGTGGCATCTGCTATCTTGGCGTAACCTGTGTAATCGTCTGGTAGAGTCGGTTCTTCAAACCAGTAGATATTAGACGACTCGAATTTATGGGCACATTCAATAGCCTTGGTTACGGTCATCGAATAATTGGCATCCACCATGAGTGCGACGTCATCGCCAATTAACTTCCTCACTGCGGCAATCCGCTTGATATCGTCCTCCAAATTTTCCTGCCCAATCTTGATTTTAACCGCAATAAAATCCTGCTCCAAATAACTGGCAACGCTTTCCAACAACTTAGGAAGCGGAAAATTCAGATCAATACCACCTCGGTATACCTGGCAAGTATTGCCTTCACCACCCACCATTTTCCAGAGAGGTTCGTCAGATTGCCTGCAACGGATATCCCAGAGGGCGATGTCGATTGCGGAAATCGCAAACGATGCTACTCCTCCCCGGCCAACGTAGTGAATGTACCGTTCACAAAATTCATGAATTCCCTCAACATCCGTTCCTTCCTTTCCTAGCAAAACCGGAGCAAAATCATATTCTAACATGGCTTGAATAGCATGTCCTCCCCGTCCACCCGTATAGGTGTATCCGGTACCTATGCTGCCATCCTTCAGAATGATCGTAACTACTACCAGTTCGAAATCGTAATGAGCCCCATGCTTGGCGTCGTACAGAGGCTCTTCCAAAGGGACAATATAGAGCTTGGATGTTATTTTGGTAATAACACTCATGCCCTCTTGGGTTGTAGAAAACGAATGATCAAGAAGTTCACCTCGGATTTAGAGTGAGGTAGTTATGGTGTTCGAATCCGGATGCTCTTGTATCCGTGGCCTTCAACCACAGGAAGAAGAACCGGAAGCAATTACTAGTTTTCATTTATTTATCGCCCCATCCAGCCACCATCGACCAACAAAGTTGCACCATGGACGTAGTTTGCAGCATCCGACGCCAAAAAAACTACTGGACCTTTGAAATCGTCTGGCTCGCCCCATCGGCCAGCAGGAATCCGTGCCAGAATCTGTTCGCTTCGCACAGGATCCGCGCGCAAAGCCTCGGTGTTGTCAGTGGCAATATAACCCGGGGCAATGGCGTTTACATTGACACCCTTACCAGCCCATTCATTTGCGAAGGCCATGGTCAGTTGCTGAACACCTCCCTTGCTGGCAGCGTAACCCGGCACCGTAATGCCTCCCTGATAAGAAAGAAGAGAGGCCGTAAAAATCACTTTGCCATATCCGCGTTCGATCATGTCCCTACCGAACTCGCGAGTGAGGATAAACTGAGCATTCAGATTTACCTCGATAATCTTGTCCCAATACTCATCACGATGTTCGGCAGCCGGTTCTCTCAAAATCGTTCCGGCATTATTGATCAGGATATCGACTTGAGGATGGTTTGCCTTAACCGTTTCAACGAAGGTATAAAGGGACTTGCGATCAACAAAGTCGCACGGATAACCGTTAAAAGTCCGGCCCAGGGAGGTAACTTCTTTTTCTATCAGGCTACCAGCTGATTTCTGAGTTGTAGACACAGCGATAATATCAGCGCCTGCTTCAGCTAAACCGAGAGCCATGGATTTTCCAATACCGCGTCTGCATCCGGTTACAAGAGCTATTTTTCCGCTGAGATCAAATTGCTTAAATATACTCATAATATTTGAGATCTCCTAAGGTTTCAAAAGGTTGAGAAGTGATGAAGAGCAAGGCGCAGTTCGTAACGAACTTGAGAGCGTAGTTCTCTACGTGATTAAGGACGTTACGAGCTGGAACGTAGCTATTCGCGCTTGTCAATTTTAGTCTTCGAAAAAGCGACTTTGAAATGACACTCCTGATAGCCTCTAATTTATTTATAAGAACATACATAAAAGGTTCTTTTTTATTGTCTCTATCTCGTTTTTTGGAAGACGATTGGGCCTTAGGGGTCAGGACTGGCAGTTAATGAGGTATTTGATGCCGTCCGGATTTGCCTCAATCGTTTCGAATGTTTTTTGCACATCTTCGATGGGGTTGATCTGGGTGATCAGTTGGTCCAAGAACAGTTTTCCACTAACTGCCAGTTCAATCGCTTCATCAAAATCCCGCGCTTCGTAAAGGCGTGCGCCAATTAACCTGAGTTCAGACCAGAAAAACTTAAACAGATTTACCGGTTTGGGTTCCGGATGAATAGCAACCATTACAATACGTCCACGCACATTAGGCAGCTCGGTCATTACATCGACACCTGGCCCAGAACCAGATACTTCAAAGACGCAGTCTGCCATGGCGCCGTTCGTTAATTCTCGAACTCTATCCACCAGATTTTCGCGTATCGGGTTCACACCTTCCAACCCTAGTGACTTTGCAAGCTCCAGACGTGAATCATTCACTTCGGATAATACAACCGTGGCGCCTTTTACCTTTGCGACCAGCGCGATGAGCATACCTATGGGTCCGCCACCGATTACAACGCAGGTTTCGCCAGCCTTAACCTCACCCAAACGGACATCGTGGCAGGCCACCGCAGCCGGCTCAATCATGGCGCCCTGTTCAAGACTCAAACTATCCGGGAGATTGTGTAATGTATAGGCGGGTACAGTCCAGGATCCTTGCATGCCTCCCGGTAAATCAATGCCAATAAACTTCATGTTCTTTCCTACATGAGAAAAGCCCTTATCGAATTTTGAATCGTCGCCGAACAACAGCGGTCGAACCGCAACCCTGTCACCAATTGCAACATTTGTTACGCCCTCACCGACTTCGGC
>JAPUIL010000417.1 GCA_027297085.1 Verrucomicrobiota bacterium
GCGAAACACCATGCGAATAACGTCACGGACATTGTCATGTCCATGCAGTTCCAGGACATCACCCGGCAACGGCTGGAAAAAGCGATTCACATCATTCGCCAGCTCCAAGAGGAGTATGGCAAGGAGCCTGTCCCAGATTAGGGATCGTTGCGAGGGGGTGCTGGTTTGAGTCATGCGAAAAACTCGATATTCGAGTTTCGGATTTGTTCAACGTATTTCCGCACAGAACCTTAGTAAACTTGTAGGTCGGAGGAACCATTCATGGGCGAATTTGATGCAGCCATAAAAGAATTTCTCATCGAAAGTGATGAAAACCTCAGCCAGGTCGAACAAGACTTGGTAAATTTAGAAGAACACCCTGATCAGGAAGACATGATTGCCAGTATCTTCCGAGCAATTCATACCATTAAAGGCACCTGTTCGTTCCTGGGTTATAGCAAACTGGAAAAACTCGCCCATACCGGCGAGACCCTCTTGAGTCTGGTCCGCGATGGTGAGCTGGGGTTGGCCGCCGACATCACCACGGCCTTATTGGCGATGGTCGATGCGATCCGAAACATGCTGGAAAGCATTGAACGCACCGGCGAGGATGGACAGGAAGAATTTTCGGCTCTCATTCAACGGCTCACGGAGCTTCAAACCGGAGCACCAACTGGAACCACAGAGCCAACCGCGTTACCCGCTTCTTCAGACGACCCCAGCCCAGTCGCGACAGAAGAAGCTCTTACACCGGCAGAATTAGACACGTCGGGGTGCAACGCTGCCACTGATTCCCAAGAGACACCTGAGCCGGCGCCTCAGAACGGGGACCGAGACGAGGCTGTAGCGGCGACAGCCTCCTCCTCCGAAAATCCTGATACACAAAAAACTGCGTCTGATGCTAAGGGTCACGGCGTAGCGGATTCCATGATCCGGGTCGACGTGAAGTTACTCGATAAATTGATGACCATGGTCGGAGAGCTCGTGTTGACGCGTAATCAAATCCTGCAATGGACCACGTCACAAGAAGATCAGGCATTAACGGCCTCATCCCAACGGTTGAGTCTGATTACCTCCGAACTCCAGGAAGGCATTATGAAAACCCGGATGCAACAAATCGGAAATATCTTTAGCAAATTCCCTCGGGTCGTGAGGGACTTAGCCTTGTCGTGCGGCAAAGAAGTGCGCATCGACATGGAAGGGCAGGAAACCGAACTGGATAAAACACTCATCGAAGCGATTAAAGATCCCCTGACCCATTTGGTCCGAAACTCGGTAGACCACGGCATTGAACGACCCAAAGAGCGTCAAGCCAATGGGAAACCCGCTGAAGGGCGAATCTTGCTCCGAGCATACCATGAGGGTGGCCAAGTCAATATTGAAATTACAGACGATGGGGCTGGAATCGATACGAACAAATTGTCTGACAAGGCGATCCAACGAGGGATGATCACCCAGGACCAAGCAGCCCGAATGAGTGAACGAGAATTTCAAAATCTCATTTTTCTCCCAGGGTTTTCCACTGCGCAAAAAGTAACGAATGTGTCAGGCCGGGGCGTCGGTATGGATGTCGTAAAAACCAATATTGAAAAAATCGGTGGAACCGTTGACCTACAAACCAAAGTGGGGAAAGGCACCACCATCAAAGTCAAAGTGCCGCTGACTCTGGCCATCATTCCCGCGTTGGTCATAACAACTGGCCGCGAGCGATTCGCCATTCCTCAGGTGAACTTATTGGAATTGGTGCGTCTGGAAGGTGAACAAATCAACAAATCCATTGAAAATGTGCACGGCGCCCCGGTGTGCCGCCTGCGGGGCAATTTATTGCCCATCGTCTATTTGAAAAAGATTCTTCAGCTCGATCAATCGGCCACGGACACGGATCACGCCTCTGCCGAGGGGGTCGTCAATATCGTCGTCCTTCAGGCCGACGGTCAGCGATTTGGTCTCGTCGTTGAGGATATCAACGACACTGAAGAAATCGTCGTCAAGCCACTGAGCAAACAATTGAAAGGCGCGGGTATCTATGCGGGCGCCACCATTATGGGCGATGGACAGGTCGCACTTATCTTGGATGTGATGAATCTTGCCAGTACCGTGGGACTGGCGGTGGGTCAGAGCGATCATGCCCTGGGAGACCAACCAGGACAGGCCAAGGAAACGAGCAACCAACGCCAAACGGTCTTATTGATTCAGGTCGGAGAAAAGGGTCGATTGGCGATTCCACTAGCCATGGTCGCCCGGTTAGAAGAGATTAAGGCCTCCTCCCTGGAATACGCTGGAGATCAAGCGGCTATCCAGTATCGAGATGAAATCCTCCCATTAATACGCCTCTCAACAGTTCTCGGAAACGTGGAATCCTCTTCCCTTGTCGAACAGGAATTTCTTCAGTTGGTGGTTATCTCCCATGAGGGGCGGCGCTTGGGACTCGTCGTAGATCAAATCGTGGATATTGTGGACGAGGAATTGGCCGCGCCAACTCGGTCGAACCAACCGGGGGTCCTGTACTCCGCGGTGATTCACGAGAAGGTCACCGATGTGTTGGACGTGGCCAATGTCTTCCAACATTCCAAATTGTCCCCGATGGAAGACCCATCGCGTGAACAGGTGGAGGTCTAGACCATGGCGGAGTCACAACAATACAGCACCTTTATGGTGGATGGTTTCTTTTTTGGCGTGGAAGTGGAACGGGTCCAAGAGGTGATCAAATTTCAAAGCATGACCCCCGTCCCTCTGGCATCCCGGATGGTCCGAGGCCTGATCAACCTCCGCGGGCAAATTGTCACGGCGATTGATCTTCGTCGTCGCCTAGATTTGAAAGAACGAGAAGAGGGTGAGGAACCGATGAATGTGGTGATTCGGACCGACGAGGGCGCGGTCAGTCTCCTGGTGGACGAAATTGGTGATGTGCTGGAATTGACGGAGGACACGCTCGAACCACCCCCCCCACGATTCGCGGCGTAGCGCGTGACCTCGTGATAGGAGTCCATAAACTCGAGGGCCAGCTCCTCCTCATTCTCGATATTGACAAAGTGATTACCGTGACTCAGGAAAAAGTCGGGGTGGGAGAGTAAGAACGTAGAACCAGAATCACAATCGACGGAAGGACCCGACCATATGCCCCGTGCCAACCGAAAAGGGAGAAAGATCGAATCGATGACTACGCCCCCCACTGCCACACTTGAACCGCCAATCATCTATGAGCAACTCGGGGGTGAAGCTGCCATCAAAGCTGCCGTCGAAGGCTTGTATGACCGGGTCCTTGGTGATCCCCTGTTGCAACCGTTTTTCGTCAATATCGATATGCCCCGGCTCAAAGCCAAGCAAGTGACGTTCCTGAGTCAAGCACTCGGAGGACCCGCGCAGTATCAGGGCCCAGGAATGAAACAGGCCCACGCGCACTTGCTGATTGAAGAACCGCATTTCACTCGGGTGGCCGAACATTTAGTGCAGACCTTCACAGCCTTGCAGGTTCCGCAACCATTGATGGATCAAATCGTCACGCTTGTAAGCCCACTAGCTTCTGACATTGTCAATACACCTACGACCACAGAGGGACATTCCTCAAATGGTCAACCAATTTCTCAAAACGGGAGGAGCAGCTCAATGGATAACAAAAGTTCTCAAGGTTCAACGGCGGTCATGGACGCACCGGCAACAGAAGGAAAAAGCATGGCCGAACTCAATAGCATGAGGGAGGCAATGAGTAAGGTCCAAGCCATCATTGAATTCAATCTGGATGGCACCATCATCACTGCTAATGAGAATTTCTGCGTCACCCTGGGCTACGACCTCTCCGAGATTCAAGGCAAGCATCATCGCATGTTCGCTGACCCCGCCTATGCGGCCAGTCCGGAATATGCGGCCTTTTGGGCCAAATTGAACCGCGGGGAATTCGATTCAGGCCAATATAAGCGCGTGGGCAAAGGCGGCAAGGAAGTCTGGATTGAAGCCTCCTACAATCCTGTCTTCAATGCGGATGGCGTCGCCTATAAAGTCGTCAAATATGCCACGGATATCACCGCGTTTAAAAAGCAGGCGGCCGAATTCGAATCCCGGAATGATGCGATCAACAATGGGAACGCGGTCATTGATTTCAACCTGGATGGCACCATTCTGGATGCGAATGAAAATTTCCTGACAACCCTGGGGTATACCCTGGACGAAATTAAGGGGCAGCATCATCGGATGTTCGTGGACTCCGCCTATGCGGCCAGTCCAGAGTATAAGGACTTCTGGGCCAGACTCAACCGTGGAGAATTTGATGCGGGCCAATATCTGCGCATAGGCAAAGGCGGCAAGGAAGTGTGGATTCAGGCCTCCTATAATCCTATTTTTGACACCAACGGCAAGCCATTCAAAGTGGTCAAATTTGCCACGGATATCACCACCGCAAAGAAGACGGAACTCGAAGCGGCTCGCATTCAAAACATGATGGAAAACGCCCCGGTCAATGTGATTTTTGCCGATCGAGATTTCCAGATTACCTATGCCAATCCGTCTTCGATCAAGACCCTCAAGACCATTGAGCAATATCTGCCGTGCAAGGTCGAAGACCTGGTCGGGCAATCCATCGATATCATGCACAAGAATCCCGCGCATCAACGGAAGATCCTGAGCGATCCCAACAATCTTCCGCATCGCGCCATCATCGATGTCGGACCCGAAAAGCTCGATTTGTTAGTGAGCGCGATTTACGACAACAATAAAAACTACCTGGGGCCCATGGTCACCTGGGAAGTCATCACCCAAAAATTGAAGACGGAAACCGAAATGGCGCGCGTCATGTCCATGATGGAAAACGCGCCGATCAACGTCATGTGCGCCGATCTGGATTTAGTCATTCAGTACATGAACCCAGCATCATATAAAACCTTAAAGACGTTGGAGCATTTGCTTCCGATCAAGGTGGACCAAATGGTCGGCCACTCTATCGATGTCTTCCATAAGGTCCCGGAACACCAACGGAAACTGCTGGCCAATCCCAAAAACTTGCCGCACCAAGCCCACATTAAAGTTGGCGACGAGACGTTGGATCTCTTGGTCAGTGCCATTTATGACAACAACCAACAATACTTGGGGCCCATGGTCACGTGGGAAGTGATTACGGAAAAATTGGCCAACGAGGCCAGAGTGAAAGAAGCCGCCGAGCGCGAGCGTGAACAAGCTGCCAAGCTGCAAGTGGGCGTGACGCAAATCTCTGAAATTGGAACCAACTTGGCTGGTGCCGCCGAGGAACTCACCGCGACCAGTACGCAAATGGGAGCGAATGCGGAAGAAACCTCCGCCCAAGCCAATGTCGTGTCAGCGGCGGCCGAGCAGGTGAGTAAGAACGTCCAATCAGTCGCGACGGGGGCTGAGGAAATGAGTGCGACCATCAAGGAAGTCGCCCAAAACACCACGGAATCCGCCAAGGTCGCTGGGCAAGCGGTGAGCGTGGCTGAATCCGCGAATGTCACGGTGGCCAAACTTGGTGAGAGCAGCGCCGAAATCGGCAGCATCATTAAGGTCATTACGTCCATTGCGCAGCAAACCAACCTCCTAGCCCTCAACGCCACGATCGAGGCGGCCCGCGCCGGAGAAGCCGGGAAGGGATTTGCCGTGGTGGCGAATGAAGTGAAGGAGTTGGCGAAAGAAACCACCAAGGCCACAGAAAATATTGGCCGGATGATTGAGTCGATCCAAACCGATACCAAAGGGGCGGTCGAGGCAATCGGGCAAATTACCACGATCATCAAACAAGTCAACGATTTCCAAAATACCATTGCGAGTGCAGTCGAAGAGCAGCAGGTGACGACGAACGAAATGACCCGGAACGTCACCGAAGCCTCCAAAGGGAGCACGGAAATCGCCAGCAATATCACGAACGTAGCGAAAGCAGCCCAGGGAACGTCTGAAGGGGCGAACGATACCAAAAAAGCGGCCGCAGAGCTTTCGAAAATGGCCGCGAACTTACAGGACGTCGTAGCCACACTCACATAGTCGTGAGGGGACAGGGGGTAGTCTTTCTTAGGATGAGGAGGACCACCCCCTCTGCGACTTTAAGGGGTTTTCAGATAAAAGAGAGAACAGAGGAGGAATGCATGCGTACTCTGATCATTGATGACGCGAAAGCGATGCGAATCATTCTCAGGCAAATTATTCAGTAAATCCTTGCTGCCCGAGCCCTGCCGGCTTTCGCTGTCTATCGTGCAACTCGGGAGTGAATGGACACCAAGTGTGGCCGAAGCCGACGGGGTCAGCGAGTTAGCGTTTGAATGCGAGGGGCACCCGTTGCTGGGCACCGTGTGGAAACAGCAGACACCCTAACGCAGAGGAGTGAAAACCCACCATGGAATCGACATCTAACCGGCGTGAATTTACCAGAGTCCGTGTGAACATTCTGAGCGAGCTTCGGTCCGGAGGATCCGTGGATATCAGCGGCACGCTCGCTAATGTCAGCTTAAATGGGATATTTCTCAACACCGAGGCGCATCTCC
>JAPUIL010000418.1 GCA_027297085.1 Verrucomicrobiota bacterium
GGGGAGATCCCGCAAGTGCCAGCCCACATGCACAGCCTCATTATGAAATGGATGTGTTTGACCGCTTATCCGATTTTCCTCGAGGGGCCAAAGTGACAGGCGCGGGATGGCCGTTTTTTCAAGGAGGTCTGGCACGATTGATCCGTAGCCTGATCAACTTCTATTTGGATGAAGCTCGAGACAACGGTTACGAAGAACTCATGGCACCTCTGGTAGTGAACGAAGCCAGTGCTCGTGCAACGGGTCAATTGCCTGATAAGGAAGGCCAGATGTATGTTATTCCTCGGGAGGGATTCTATATGATTCCCACTTCTGAGGTGCCGGTAACCAATTTTTATCGGGACGAGATTTTGGATGAAGCGGAATTGCCCTTGTTGCGCGCTTGCTATACCCCTTGTTTTCGGCGGGAAGCTGGAAGTCATGGAAAGGACGTTCGTGGATTAAACCGCACTCACCAGTTTGATAAAGTTGAGTTAGTCAAATGGGTGAAACCTGAAGAGTCATACAACGAATTGGAAAGCCTTCGCGCCCATGCGGAAGATTTACTGCAGAAATTGAACCTGCCTTATCGGGTCCTGCTCATGTGTACCGGTGACCTTGGTTTTACGCAAAGCAAAAAGTATGATCTGGAGGTTTGGGCGGCTGGCCAGGAACGTTGGTTGGAAGTTTCTAGTTGTAGCAACTTTGAAGCTTTCCAGGCTCGCCGGGCTAACATTCGGTTTCGTCCACCGGGTGGAAAACCGATTCATGTCCATACCTTGAACGGGTCTGGACTCGCAGTACCTCGAGTTCTAGCCGCCATTCTCGAAAATAATTTGCAGGAAGATGGACGGGTTAAGATTCCCGATGTTCTGACAAAATATGTTGGTAAGGATTACTTAGAATAGAGCCTGCTATGGACTGGTCTGGAAAAGCGGAAGCATTGGGAGCTTTGATTCAAAAGCCTTTACTTCATCCCCGAGTTGTTGAACTGCTTGAAACAGAAAATTCTGCCGTTGGAGTCGCCTGTTCCGGTGGACTGGATTCTCTGGCTGCTCTTTTATTAACTTTTGCTCACTTTCCAAATCTCAGGTCACGACTGACTGTATTGCATTTTAATCACCTGTTAAGAGGGAAGGCATCCGATGGGGATGCAGCCTTTGTACAAGAAGTGGCGGAAGGATTGGGTTTACCTAATAGGATTGGCGCCTGGAAAGATCGAGACTCTGAGAAATCTGTTTCAGAGGCCGCGGCCCGCGAGGCACGTCACGCATTCATCGACGTATATGTGATATCCAACGGGGGTGGATTGATTGTGACTGGGCATCAGCAGGGCGACATTCTTGAGTCACTGATGCTGAGAATAGCTCGTGCCAGTAACGTTGCCGGACTATCTGCACCCAAACCGGTCAGCAGATTCTCCAATGGCAAAACAATTGTCCGGCCTCTTTTGAATGTGTCCAAGGATTCTCTTCGGTCCAGTATGAGCTCTGCTGAGATTCCTTGGAGGGAGGATGCTTCCAATGAGGAATCTGAATTCGACCGGAATCGCCTGAGGAACGAGGTGATTCCATCTTGGAAGAAGGCTACTCAGTTTAATTTGGATCAGGCAGCTGCGCAAATACGCGATTATATGGAAGAAGCCGATGAGGTTATTGACCATTCTCTTGCTTCATCGGAATATCCACCTGCTAGCGGCAACCCAGTACAATTACCTGTTGGCTCGGGGCCGAGAGGTGTTTTGCGGCGCTGGCTATACCTATGGCTTCAGGCGCAGAATATTAGCCGTTCGGTTTCACCCTCGGTGGTCAATGAAGTGCTCGATAACCTTAAAAGTGGTGGCCAAAGCCAATGGAGTGTGGGGGAAGGATTTCTTCGCGTGGAAAATAGCAGTTTATTTTATCAGAATGAGCCGGTTGAACCCACAATCTGGGGTGATCCTATTGCCTTGACCCCAGGTGAGGAAGTAACTCTCCCGACGGGGGCGAAACTGTCCACACAAGCAGTCACGGCCTCAGAAGACCTGCTGGAATCCTTGAAAAAGGGGAAATATTCCGAACAGGCGACGGTTCTAATAGATAGTGATTGTTTACCAAATAGTTCAATTCTTGTTCGCCGCTGGACGCCGGGAGATCGCTACCAGCCTCTCAATGCCCCTGGCAGCCGCAAACTTCAAGATATGTTTGTAGATCGTAAAATATCCAGGCAGGAACGAAATAGCTTACCAGTGGTCATTACCTCTGATTCGCTTATTCTTTGGTGTCCTGGCTTACCAGTGAACCACAACTACCGAGTTACCGAAAAAACTAAACAAATCCTGCAATTGACTTACAGCAGCCTACACTAAGAAGATTGTAGGTTACTAATTTCAGATTCTTTCAACATGCCTTCCGAAAATGATCCACAGGGCCGCAGCCCTCTAAAAAACAGTCCACCGGACCGATTTCAGCCCAAAGTGGCCATGATCTGGCTTTTGGTGGTTTTGGCCATTGCCAGTTTATTCCTCCTGGGACCCCGTACAAAAGGCCGGGTACTATCTCTTGAGCCGCATGAAGTATTTACTGAGCTAGAACGTGGCAATATCGTGTCTGGAAAAATTAAATCCGACCCTTCCGGAGGCTCATGGGAGTGGTCCATCATTACCGGGGAATTACACGTTTTGCCCGAACAATCTGTTCCAATAGATCCCGGTGCATCCACCTATGGCGTTTCGGATGCAGGTATGGGCGGAGATCCTATCCGATTCCGTGCCGATGGTCGCTTGACTGGAGCCGTTTACCAGAAGTTGCAGGAATCAGGGAAATTTTCTGAAGAAAAAAGTAGTAGTCTGATGACGGAATTGCTCCTCGGGATGATTCCCTTCCTCATCATCATTGGCGTGCTTTATTTCTTATTTGTTCGTCAGTTAAAAATGGCGGGTCGTGGAGCCATGAGTTTTGGAAAGAGCAAAGCCCGTCTGCTTACCCGCGATCGTGACAAGGTGGACTTTAGCGATGTAGCTGGTTGCGATGAAGCGAAGGAAGAAGTCGGTGAAGTAGTCGATTTTCTCAAAGACCCCAAAAAGTATCAACGCGTTGGCGGACAGATCCCCAAAGGTATTCTCATGGTGGGCGCTCCGGGCACCGGTAAGACGCTTATCGCTCGTGCGGTGGCCGGTGAAGCGGAAGTACCGTTTTTCACTATTAGTGGATCAGACTTTGTTGAAATGTTCGTAGGTGTAGGTGCGAGCCGGGTACGGGATATGTTCGAACAGGCCCGCAAGCATTCACCTTGTATTGTATTTATTGATGAAATTGACGCCGTTGGCCGGCAACGTGGAGCAGGTCTCGGAGGAGGCAACGACGAGCGCGAGCAAACCTTAAACTCTCTGCTTGTCGAAATGGATGGATTTGATGGCCACGAAGGTGTTGTCATCATTGCAGCCACCAATCGCCCGGATATTTTGGATAGCGCGCTCTTACGTCCCGGACGATTTGATCGTCAGGTGGTTATTGACTTGCCTGACATGAACGGTCGCGAAGAAATTTTGAAGGTTCATGCCAAAAAGATAAAACTGGGAGCCGATGTAGATCTCCGGGCAGTCGCCCAAGGTACTACTGGATTCTCAGGAGCAGATTTGGCTAACCTTTTGAACGAAGGCGCCCTTATCGCAGCCCGGTACAACAAGAAGGAAGTCGACCGCCACGACATGGATGAAGTGCGCGATAAGATCTCCTTTGGCCGTGAGCGCAGGAAACTTATGGATGAGGAAGATCGTCGCCTGACCGCCTTCCACGAAGCAGGTCACTCTCTGGTGCAAGTTGTTCTGGGGGATAAGAAGATTGCTTTGCATAAAGTGACTATCATTCCGCGTGGCCGAGCTCTGGGCATGACCATGTTTACACCTACCAAAGATATTTTGGGCCGGTCAAAAAAGGAATTGCTGGACGAAATCTGTATGGCCATGGGAGGTCGCCTGGGCGAGGAAATCGAAACAGGTGATATCAGCAATGGAGCCGCTGGCGACATCAAGCAAGCTACTAAGACAGCGCGCCACATGGTATGTGACTGGGGTATGAGCGACTTGGGTCCCGTGGCTCTGGGAGAAAATAAGGAGCATTTGTTCCTGGCTCGCGAAATTACTCGTACACAAAATTACAGCGAAGAAACTGCGAAGAAAATTGATGAGGAGATTCGCTGCATCATTCAGAAGCAGTACGAGCGTGCCAAAGGGATTATTGAAGACCATCTCGATGCCTTGACCGTTATTGCCGAAGCCTTGCTGGAGTTTGAAACTATCGAAGCCAAGCACGTTAAAGAAGCGCTCAGTGAAGGAAAGATCATTTCTCCGATCGAGAGCAATGATTTGAGGCGCAAGGAAAAGGATCGGAACGAACAAGAGGAAAAGGAATCTACCAAAGAGAAAAAGAAACCGGAAATCGATCCTTCTCCCGACGCGGCCGGCGCTATGGCCTGACCGTACTTCTGATTCAGGAGGTTAGTGCTTGATGGGCGAATCCCGCTCGACCATCTTTATGCAACTTTCGAGTATCCTCCTCCATGAGTTCTGCAAAGATAAACTTTTCCCGGATTGGACAGTTGGCCGAGCCACCGGTCATCAG
>JAPUIL010000419.1 GCA_027297085.1 Verrucomicrobiota bacterium
AAAACCGAATTTCTGCGCATCATTGATTTGCTGGCTAACCAAGGGGCTGAGGCAGTAATTCTTGGCTGTACCGAAATTGGAATGTTGGTAAGCCAAAGTGATACCAAAGTAAAACTATTCGACACCACAGTCATTCATGCCGAAAAGGCAGTGGAATATGCAATATAACAGGGCCAATCAACTCGGATAATGTACCGCGGTACATTGCCGGTTATTGGCGACGTTTTGGAAACAATAAGAACATACCTCTGGAGAGGGTCACACCTTCAATCCCGCATTGGCATGCACCAGCCGTCGCCTTAGCAGGCTATGGCTAGGCACGGCGATTGCAAGGAATGACCCCGACCCCGGCCTTGCTTCGATAATTCATCAATAAACTGCTTAACTTAGGACCATTCCGGTCTGTCCCTTTCTGCGAATTAACGAAATCATCTATGATCGAAGGCCCTCGAGTTATACTACGCCAGTGGAAAACATCCGATCCGGTCCTATGTGCATCTGTGAATGCCGACCCGGTAGCGATGCGCTATTTTATTAAAACTTCCACGCTTGAAAAAATCAGAACGGCGCCGTCCTCCAAATCGATTTTCAGAACGTAATAAATACGTTCACCCACCTGACTTCGTAGGTTTGGAAGACGCCGCCGCCCGCTTTATAAGCACTTGGGTAAAATCCTCGTACGTTAAGAGCACCTATCAACTATGAGGCGAATTATTAAACTGGTTTTGAGGAGGACGACCGTCAATATTTCCTTCACAAATATTTTATATATTTGGGCAGTTTAACTTTCGCTATATCGAGAAATCGGTACACAAAAAAGCCCCCGAAGGGGCAATGGTGTACCCACTATTGTGCCGTGTGCTTCAGTTGCCCGATACCTTTATCGGTAAGGTGGGTGCTTTCCTTTGGACTTTTGTCTTCCGATTTACGGCCTGACAGCCATCCAAGAGGGTCAAACTCCCGGTATAAAGAACTAAAGGATTTGGACGTTCGTTGCACTTCGAACACAGCAGAATACGAGATAAAATCCTAGGTTATTGAAAGAGTCCGTCAACGGCGAACCGACAAATTCCAAAGTATTTTACTTAAGAACAATAAGTTAGCTTCCGGGAAAGAAATGAGTTGATCCCCAGACCTCCAAGCGCTTAATGGCACCCCACAATGGATAAAGTTCCTCAACCCGCTGATTCACAGCAACAAAACGAAAAACCAAAGAAGCAACGCAAGCCTTGGCCCATGCGTTGGGTGATACTTTTTATTCTGAGTTACCTGGCTATTTATACCTACTGGAGACTGAAATAAAATGGCCGATTCTATCGCAGATTCCATTTCCGAAATCAAACCTACCGACTTGAGGGGTATTCTGAAATACGTACCGATGTTTCAGAACCAGGTTTTCGTGATATCCGTGGATGGCGGGATCGTCAGAGACCCACTTTTTAACAGCCTCCTTCTGGACATCGCTGTACTGCGAAACCTGCACATTCGAGTTATCCTGGCATTTGGAATAGGCCAACCGTTGCGCAACCTGGCGGATGAAAACAAGTCCGGGATATCCGACGTTCACGGCATAGGCAAAATAGACTCCACTGCTCTGCAACTGGCGATCAAGGCAGCCGCCAATTTGTCGCATCTGATTATGCAAGGTCTGACAAAAATGGGCATCAAATGTGCAACCACCAATGCAGTCCGTGCCACATCAGTCGGAATTATTAAAGGTGAAGACCAGCTCTCCCTGGGAAAAGTCGACAAGGTAGATATCGAACCACTTCAACAGCTTCTTAACAACCATATGGTTCCAGTCATTTCACCCATCGCCTTTGACCGCGATGGGGATAGCCTGCGATTGGATTCCGATCACTTAGGCACCGAAGTAGCGGTCGCCATTTCAGCCTCCAAGATTCTTTTTATCACAGCTCATTCGGGACTGACCATCGATGGTAAGTTTTACCGGGCTCTCGAAACAGAGCAGCTGCGGACTTTGATCAAAGCTCACGGCTCTGAGCTCCAACCAGCCATTCGGCGAAAATGCAAATTCGCGCTTCGAGCGTTGGATGGAGGTGTGTCGCGCGTGCATATTCTCGACGGTCTTGAGGCGGACAGTTTACTGAACGAGGTATTTTCATCCGTCGGTGTCGGAACCCTTTTCTATAACAACGAATACTTAAAAATCCGTTGGGCACGCGCCAGTGATGCGCAATCCCTATTCGACCTGACTCGCGAATCCACCGAAAACGAGGAACTGGCCGAAAGATCGCTCAAACAGATTGAGGACCGAATTGACTCTTACTTTGTGTATGAAATCGATGGCTACATTCTCGGATGCGGAAGCCTGGTTTCGTATGCTGGCTCAAACACCTTCGAACTTGCATCGCTGATTGTTAAGCAGACTCAAGCAGGAAAAGGAATCGGTCAGAAACTAGTCAAATTCGCCGAAGAAAAAGCCACGCAAAAAGGCGGAAAAACGCTAGCCGCACTGAGCACACAAACCTTTCCGTTTTTTATAAAGAAATGCGGCTTTTCCGAAGGATCGATGGAAGATCTTCCCGAAGAACGCGCTGAACAATTGAAAGCAAGTCAGCGTAATTCCAAGATTTTAATAAAAGAACTGTCGTAATGCGTCAACGACACCAAGGAGACAGACAAAATAATTTCCATAGCAGGGTAAGAGCTTTTAGCTCTGCCTCCGTACCTTCAACTTAATCCATCTAAATACTCCTTCAACGGCTCCCCGAATGAACCGTTGGTAAACAAGAGCACCAGCCTTTTATTTTCCCCACTCAAAGCGGCCAGGTCGCCAAATAGGTCTTCTTTGCTAGCGAAAGCCTTGGACGAACAATTTTCCGAGGAGAGAACTTCTACCCTCCCCTGCGGATCAATCCGCTTTTCAACCGAATAAAGCTACCCACGGTGTACCGGTGAAATCAATACCGTGTCGGCATGGCCTAACGCCTCTGTGAATTCTGCTTGAAGCACATTGGTTGCGGCGGTGTTACTCCGCGGTTCAAACACGGCCACAATCTCATGCTCAGGAAAACAATTGCGAAAAGAATCCAAGCATAAACGAATAGCAGTCGGATGGTGAGCAAAGTCTTCAACCACCTGCAAGTTGCTTGACTTGAATAATACATCCTGTCGTCTCGCCACGCCTCCATATTCCCGAAAATCCGCCTGGCTCAAGAATGGGCCAGGGTTATCTGAATCGTTTGCAAATCCGGCAGCCAACAATGCCATCGTCACATTGCAGGCATTAAAGATTCCGTTGAGGCCCGTTTGGATCGGCCATCGTTCATCATTTGGGCCGTTGATAGTAAAAGTACTTTCCCCTGATTTTTCGCCAAATTCCGAAATCACATAATCGTTATTATCCACCGTACCAACAAAAACTACGCGCGTCCATTCTACCGGAAGCAGCTCACGCACTACCGGATCATCACCATTGGCCAGAATCAACCCGTTGTCCGGCACAATACGAATCAGGTGATTAAAAGTTCGTTTCACATCGGCCAGATCGCGAAAAATATCCGCATGATCAAATTCGATGTTATTGATCACCAAAATATCGGGCCGGTAATGAATAAACTTACTCCGTTTATCAAAAAACGCGGAATCGTATTCATCGCCTTCCAAAACAAATGAGCTGTCTTCATTGCCCAGCTCAGATCCGGATTCCAATGAATAGGGCACACCACCAATTAGCCAACCGGGATTCTGATCCGCTTGTTTTAACAACCAGGCAGTCAGCGCGGTGGTGGTTGTTTTTCCGTGAGTACCGGTGATCACAATCCGTTTCCGATCTCTCAAAAGCTGGTTTCCAATCAGATCCGGTAAGCTCACAAAAGGAAACTGCTTGGACCTCAATAAGAATTCCACTTCGGGATTGCCGCGGGTTACCGCATTGCCCACAACCACCAGGTCGGGTTGAAAATCTACCAGGATTTGTTTATCCCACCCTAGGAGAACCTCAATGCCAGCCTCATCCAACACGGTACTCATTGGTGGATAAATACCTTTATCTGAACCACCCACTGCATGACCGGAACGCTGCATCAATACGGCCACGTTTCCCATGGCGGTGCCGCAGATCCCTATAAAATAGATTCTCATGCAAATTCCAACAACGCCAAGTACCTCATGAAGAATCAAGAACAGATTTTGTTCGATCTGATTTCTTCAACGGCATCCGGCCATGAAGGGTTCTTTTTTTTGCCGGCCGCCGGACTTTTAGGCTGACAGCAAGCGTTTCCCGCATCTCAATGTGCCTATTATTCTCCGACTTTGAAAGCTCCCGTGCCAGGAACCGTATTATTTATTTGTACAGGTAATACCTGCCGCAGCCCTATGGCCGAACGGTTATTGAAGCACGCGTTGATGGCGGAGAAAGAACCTCTTAACCAGCTGGAAATCTTATCCGCTGGTGTTGCCGCTGGAAATGGATATCCGGCCTCATCCAACTCCGTGGCAGCCCTAAATAAAGTGGGTATTGATTTAAATGATCACCTGACAACCCAGGTGACCGAAGCATTGTTGAACAAAGCAAATTATATTTTTGGCATGACCCGAGGCCACATCGAATCGGCCCGTTACATGATGGATGAGCAGGATAACGATCGGATCTTTCTAATGCGGGAATTTATTGAGGGTGTAGAGAATCTGGAAATCACTGACCCGTTCGGCAGAGGTTTTGCTGACTATGAGAATGCGCGTGACTCTATGGTCGAAGCCATTCCCAGCCTCATCCAGTTTCTTATTATCAAATTTCCAAAAGAATCATGAAAATAAGCGTTGGAACCGATCATGGAGGAGTTGATCTCCGCGAAAAATTGGTGAGCTTCCTCAAAGACGAGGGACACGAAGTCCTTGATCACGGGACATTTGATCGACAATCGGTTGACTATCCTGATTACGCGCAGAAGGTCTGCCAGGATGTTTCCTCACGTCAGGCGGATTACGGCTTACTCATCTGCAAATCTGGCATTGGCATGAGCATCAGCGCCAACAAGGTGCCTGGCATTCGGGCCGCGTTGGTAGGATTTGACGAAGATGCGGCCATCACTCGCCAACACAACAACTCCAACGTGCTGGTTCTTTCGGGAAAACATACTTCGGACCAACAGGCATATCACCGGATCAAAGCATTTATCGGAACTGACTTCGAAGGCGGACGCCATGCCCGAAGGGTGGACAAAATGGAGCCTTCCGAAAATCAAGGATGCGAATAACGTCAACTTTAGAATTGAAACCAACGCCAAATAATCGATCTATACACGTGCAATATGAAAGCTGATTCCTTCCAGGCCCGTTCCTCCAAGAGAGGCTTTACTCTGGTTGAGCTGATCACGGTGATAACAATTGTGGGCATTTTGGCTGGTCTTCTCTACCCAACCATAACCGGTATTCTCAAACGAGGACAAAGAGCAGAGTCGTTAAGCAACCTAAAACAGATTGCCGCCGCTTACTTCCAATTTCGATCCGATAACAACGGCCGCAATCTACCACTAAAAATTTCTAAAAATCCATCGTCGGGTCAAGACACAGTCTTTGAAATAACCAACATCTACCACCTCGCCTACGAATTTGCCTGGCGTGGTTACCTGAACGAAGGATCCATTTACCAAATTTCCACCGATCTGCACGTTGAACAACAAGGTGTCTACCCACAAGCCGTAGCGGAAAGGGACGCGGCGGACGCTCCCTGGGTCCTCTCTCAAACTTTCTCAGAAGCTGCTGTCAGTTTTGATCTTGTGGCCGGTCTTTCGTCCAACGCACCCTCCTCTACACCCGTTGCAATAACCCGTGGCCTCGATCCACAAACGGGAGAATGGAGCAGCGATGAAACCATTTCTCCTTACGGAGCCGCAGGCGGCCACGTGGCATTTCTCGACGGGCACGTTGAGTGGTTCAACAACGTAAATGGCGAATTAACCAATCCTATTACCAGAAAGACTGCCAACTCTATCCTTCAATCCGTCTCCCAAGGCGCAAAGTTCTTTGGAGATCCCGACAAAAGCCTCTTAGATGGAAAAGAAGGCCTCGCCGGAAACTAAGGTTTCCACGCCCGTCTAAGTCCTAGCTTCTACTTTCCCCAGGGATTGAGAGTCTGGGATTCCCCAAAAAGGACTTTTTTATAGAGATCATCGTAATCGATTGC
>JAPUIL010000042.1 GCA_027297085.1 Verrucomicrobiota bacterium
TAGTCGGGACCTCACTACTACTCGTGGTAGCGAGTGTAATTCTATGTGTATTGGTCCGGTCCAGACTCATTGAAGAGTTCGACAAAACCCTCGAAACAAAAGCAAAAGCTATAGCCAGCTTGACCAAGCGGGAAGGACCGAAGATTGAAAGCGAATTCGATGGAGACAGGATGCCAGAATTTGAGGACGAGAAAAATCCCGAATTTTTCCAGATTCTCTTTCAAGACGGCAGCCTTATAAACCAGTCAGAAACGATGGAGGAGTTTGCAGTCGGATTTCCGGATATCGGGGACGATCTCGTCCAATATGGTATGGTGGATCTGGAGGATGGAGAACCGGGTCGTTTCGTACAAATGAGATTTCTTCCCACTGCCGAGGAAGTTGAACCCGAGGACATCGACGAGGAGCCCGACGAAGACGAAGTATTTTTCTACATCCCCGATTCGGTGGATGCAGAATCCGCCACCGTCATTATTAGAATAGCCAGAAACCGCTCCGAATTAAGCCAGATACTGGGATTTATTTACCTTACGGTGGGCGGATTGGACCTCCTCGTTTTGGGATCCATTTTTTTGTTGGTTAAGACGTCTATACAAAAAGGCCTGAAACCCATCGACGAAATAAATGCCCAAATTTTAGAAATTGAGCCGGATGCCTTGGAAGGTAGAGTTTCGCTTAAGACTCCCCCCAGCGAATTGAGCACCATTATTCATACGCTGAATGATCTGCTGGATCGCATGGACCTGGTGATTACCCGCGAACGTCGATTCACCAGCGATGTGGCGCATGAACTGAGAACTCCGGTAGCAGAGCTCCGCACAGCCTGTGAAGTCGGCTTAATGTCAACGGAGGATCCAGAGACCACGAAACTCTTTTTTGAGGATATTGCCGACATCTCCAAACAGATGGAAAAAGTGGTCAGCAATCTTTTATCCCTTAGCCGTTGGGATCAGGAAAAAGCAGCTATAACCTTCGAAGAACTTGACCTCGAGCCGTTAATAAAAAATTGCTGGGCCCATTGTTCTGAGGAAGCAAACGACAAAGGTATACAACTGGATTGTCGTTTCGAGACCCATACCAACCTGGTAACCGATCGAGAAAAATTTGAAATGATCGTGCAAAACCTGCTGGAAAACGCGGTCGCTTATAGTGTGCCGGGTAGCCATATACGGTGCCGATTGGAAGCAGGTAATCCTTCGGTAAATCTATTTTTTGAAAACCAGGTGGCCAACTTGTGTAAGGATGATTTGACCCACCTGTTCGACCGTTTCTGGAGAAAAGAAACGGCCAGGAGTGAGGTTAATCACTCGGGCTTGGGGCTTTCTATTGTCAAAGCGCTGGCCGATATGCTCGAAATCGAAATCCACCCGGAGCTATTGGAAGACCAATGGTTACGCATGCGTTTAAAAATACGCGTGTAGCTTAATCGTAGAAGTCTCCCACACGATAAATGGGCGTATCCATTTTTTGGATTCTTACATTGGACCACCGATTCTCAAACATTATCTTAAGGGATTAAGTATACCTTAAGTTTAAGCGGCTAAGCTTAGCTCAACATTCAAAACCTTGGCCGTATTCTCGATGCAGGACACGGCCTTATGGCAATAAAGAAAGTATATCATAATGAATACGTTGAGTAAGTTTAGCTGTGGGAAATACCTATTTCGTACTCCCACAATGATTCTGGGCTTCGTCCTGCTTTTGGCGTTTGGAGCTTCTCAGGCACAGGCACGGTTCTTCTGGCGCTCACATCATAGAAGCCTCTGCGTTCAAATAGCCTATCAGACCTATACGTCAGATCTGATTGGAGCTGGCGCAGACTATACCTTGGCAAAAGCCAAAGCCACCAACATACCCGACTACGGAGATCGTCGCGAAGCTTACAGGGAAGCAAATTATGAATACCGCGACGCAAGATCTGAAGCCCGCGATCAGTTGGTTGCACGGTTGGAATTGTGCGAAAGCCTGGGCGGGTCGCGCTACTATCCGGAAATCGATCCTGAGAATTTTTGCACGCCTGAAGAGATTGCCGCCAACCCCAATCCTTGTTTATATTAGTACCGGGACGGGTTATGGTATATGGTGGTGAAACTGAAGTGGGCGAGGAGGAGATCATCGAAGTCACCGTTACGGATGAAACCGCGGAAATTCTGGATGTGACCTGTATTGAGGTTCGCGATATCGTAACAGTCGACGGCGAAGTGGTGGAAGACACACGCGACTGGTATGCCCAGGACAAAGACGGTATCGTCTGGTACTTTGGTGAAATCGCGCTTAATTATGAAGATGGACAGATTACTGACATCGATGGTTCCTGGAAGGCCGGTGAAGACGGCGCCCTGCCAGGGATCCTGATGTGGGCAGACCCACAAATCGGCAAACTCTACAGGCAGGTATTCCTGTTATGTGAAGCGGAGGATGTGGCAGAGGTTATCTCACTGACGGAAACCGTTGTATCCAACGAAATTGAGTATACCGATTGCCTGCAAACCCTCGAATACTCACCACTGGCACCTGATACCTTTGAGTTCAAGTACTACAAGTCCGGAGTCGGTTTGGTCTTGGAGGAAAACCCGGACTCGGGAGAAGTTCTGGAACTGCTGGCGTTCACGCCATAATAAGCAAACCCGAATGGCACTCACTTAAGCGGTTTTTTGTCAAATATCGAAGCGAGACCGGCTTCGGGGTCATTCCTTGCAATCGTGCATGCCAATGCGGGATTGAAGGTTTGACCCCCTCGAAAGGAAATGGACCGTAGATTCGCTTATAACGGCCTGAAGTGAGTGACATTCACGCAAACCCGATTAACATACCGGCGGGCTCGTGAGAACAAAGATGTATAGTTCGCGAGTCCGCTCTTCTGTGTACATTCAGCGGATATTAAGTCCCTGTTAAGGTTTTATTAAGCTATCTCGCCCAGTATTCAGGCGCCTTGCTTTATGTATTCAAGTATGTAAGAGCTTAAAGCATAGCTGTTAATCGGGCGCATGAATTCAATTTTAAGCAGAGTCAGTTTGGTTCACGGTTTCACCGGAAGTTTCCTGGTAGGACTGATCATTTACTTGAACGCGCCGTCAAAAATGATCGCGGACGAAATCAGTGCACGCGAAAACCCTTTAGAAGAGCCCGTTCGGCAGGCCAAGTTCTATCGAAGTCCTGAAGAGCGCCGCGAAGCCGGACTGGGAACCCCAATAACCGGATGGCTGACTTTTTATGGTCTTTTCGAGGCGGAGTATGAGTATTCAAAAATAAAATACAAAGACGGCGGTACTTTAAACGAAGATTTCGATACAGAAGCTATTCAAATAGGTCTGGAGGCGGAATTTACCGAATGGCTGTTTGCTGAATTTGTATTGGAAGTCGAATACGACCGTAAACAAAGAACCCTGCTTGATGAAGGGCTTATAGCTCTGGAGTTTGATACCTGGGCCCTGAAGGCAGGTATTCAAAATCTCGATTTCGGTGAGTATTACAGTCACTTTGTTACAGGGCCATTATTAGAATTTGGAGAAACCCGTAAATGGACATTGACCGGTGAAAAAGAGCTGAGCGAATTCACTGACCTCATGGCCTACACATTTGAAAGTGAAGGTATGTTCGCTGGCGGCGACCTCGGATGGGGTGTTGCTTTGGAATGGGTTTCCGAGGACGAATCAATACGAGTCGGAAGTGGCTACATGTCCGACTTAAGGCAATCGGACGATTTCTTTGGAGAAGAAGACTATGCTAACCCCACTCGTGTACCAGGATGGAACATGTTTGCTTTAGTGGGCTTCGATTCGTTCGAGTTAACCGCCGAAGTGGTTGCAGCCACGTCTCATTTCCAGATGGAAGACAACCGCATGCGACCCAGGTCCTACAACCTGGAATTAGCCTACTTCCTGAACTACGATTTCCAGATAGCAACACGTCTGGAGTACAGCAAAGACTTGGTGGATGAGCCCGAATGGCAATCTGGATTGTCCATAACCTGGCTTTTAGGCAACCATCTCATTCTATCATTTGATTACCTGCATGGCAGTTTTGAAAGCCCGCAATTTTTCGAGGAAGAGGAGGTATATTTCACACACCGCAATCTAATCGCCGCTCAGGTAGGATTCGAATTTTGACCGGGAAATTTCCTTTCGAGGGGGTCAAACCTTAAATCCCGCATTGGCATGCACGATTGCAAGGAA
>JAPUIL010000420.1 GCA_027297085.1 Verrucomicrobiota bacterium
GGATTCATTACAATCACACCTGGTTCCTCAGGAAGATTGAGGTCGCGAAAGTCTGCCACCTCAAATTGTATATGATGTTCCATACCGGCTAGTTTAGCGTTATGCTTGGCGGCTTCTATCGCCTTGGGATCGACATCAGACGCGTGAATAAGGAAGGGCAGCTTTTTCCGGCTGGAACTAGGAATGGAATTCCGCAGCTCTTTATAGCTATCCGGATCAAAGGGCTTCAAATGCATAAATCCAAAATTATCCCGAAGAAATCCG
The DNA here is from genome assembly GCA_027297085.1 of Verrucomicrobiota bacterium. Classification (GTDB taxonomy): domain Bacteria; phylum Verrucomicrobiota; class Verrucomicrobiia; order Opitutales; family UBA2995; genus UBA2995. Next base: position 265 of record JAPUIL010000420.1, read on the forward strand.
GCTGGCCGGCCAAGGGCTATCAATGCAGCTTCAATCGCCAAGGTGCCGCTGCCGCACATAGGGTTGATAAATGGTGAATTTCTATCCCAACGGGTAGCATACAGAATAGAGGCAGCCAAAGTCTCGCGAACCGGAGCTTTCCATGGATGCACCCGATACCCACGATTACTGAGCGGCCGGCCGGAGGTGTCAAAATACAGAAACACCGATCGCTCATGCCAATAAAGGAAGAGAACCGTCTTATTCTGATCCGGTCCCGAGTCGGGCCTACGCCCTGTTTGAGTCCGAATCTGGTCTACCACCGCATCTTTTAGCTTCATCCTGGCAAATTGAGTATTGTCGATGGATTCGGTGTGCACAGAACTGATCACACACAGGTAGCCGTCATCCGGAATCCACTGATCCCATCGGATTTTTCTGGCATTGCGGTAAAGCTCTTCAGGGTCATTGGCTTCGAATTGCCCGATCTGGTAAAGCACCCTCAAACCGGTTCGAATCTGCAGGTTGAGCCGCCAGCAATCCTCCAGAGCCCCTTCCGTAAAGACACCGGCTTCCACGCTACGCGTTACCGGGAATCCCAAGTTTTTAAGCTCTTCTTCAAGGTAAGGTGTTCCACGTTTAGGACAGGTAATTAAAATGGAATGAGTCGCCATAAAAAGGCAGTAAAAACACAGAATGACCGGGTCAATCCAAGCAGAAAAGTGCTTATTCGCCTTATTTCTTTAACTGCAGATGATAAAATTAGAACTATTCTCGGGTTCGCGTATCCTAATGGATAATCATACCGTTATCTCGGAATAAAGGATTGCTTCTCATACTTGGTTTTTTCTCTAACTTATTAGATCTCCTCCTGCATATGGCAGCCACATCATCTATTAAAACACGCTTATTCAGCCTGCTGTTGGCATTGTATCTGATTTCCAGCACTCCGAAACCCATTCGGGCAGAGGATGCGATCACCTACAAATACGAGGACTACCAGGAAGATAACGACCGCATTCGAGTCCAGGCACATTACGTGAAGGTAGATAAAGATCTGGGCATAAACACCACTCTGAGTGTGATTGGTCTAGTCGATACCATCACTGGATCCACACCGACCGGAGCGCCCATTCAGGATGATGACCCAAACCAAGTGCCTCTTGGCAACTTGGTGGACAAACGAGAATCCATTGTGGTGGATCTGGATCACAAGAAGGGCGATCACACCTTTATCTTTGAACTCAGTCATAGTGATGAAAGCGATTATCTCTCCCAGGGCGGAGCCTTCACTTACAAGCGGGGTTTAAACAAAAACAATACCACCCTTCAATTCGGCTACTCCCTTCTCGATGATGAATTGACTGCTGTCACGTTGCGGGATCCGGAAACCAAGACTTCCCACGACTTCTTCGCTGGATTCACTCAGGTGATGGATCCAGCCACGGTCATTACCACTAACTTGGGCTATGGAAAAGAAACCGGGTATTTGGCCGATCCCTACAAATCGGTTCAAAAGAGTGTGGAGATCCTACCCGACTTTTTTCTTCCCATCCTCTTCCGGGAGAACCGGCCCCGTGCTCGGGAGAAATGGATATTACAGACAGAAGTTTTGCATGATATCCAAAACCTGAATGCGAGTGTGCAGGCATCCTACCGGTACTTCAGCGATGATGCAGGAATTGATTCACATACCTGGTCAATTGAGTGGTATCAGAAATTGTCGGAAAAACTGATTTTACGACCTGTATTCAGATATTACCGGCAGTCGGCAGCAAATTTTTATCATTACGATCTCGACCAGACAAACATCATTCCCGATCGGGATACTATTGGCACCGCGCCCTACTACTCCTCCGATCATCGTCTGTCGAAATTGGAAACCGTTACCTATGGCGCTAAACTGGTCTGGTTTATTACCGATGAGTGGGAGCTGAACTTAAAATTCAACCGCTACGAAATGAGTGGCCGGGATGGAATCACACACCCGAGTGCCTACAGCGATGCGGATGTGCTAACCGTAGGAGGCCGCTGGTGGTTCTAAAACCAAATAAGCCGGAAATGCACATTGATAGCATTTCGACCGGGAACCTGGAGAAGGGCATATTTAAACTGCGCTTCAATGCCATGGGTTGTCCTTGCGAGATTCAGTTTCAGACCACCGAACAGGACAAGGCAATGGGTTTTAAGGATTCCGCATTAAAATGGGTGAAAAACTTTGAGCAGACCTACACCCGCTTCAAGGAAGACAGCCTCATTAGTAAAATCAATCGAGAGGCCGGAAAGGACTGGATCGAAATCGACGCGGAAGCTGAAGCCCTCTTCGACCTCTGCAATCAATTCAACTTTTTAACTCAAGGGTTATTTGATCCCACCAGCCTTCCCATCATCAAACTCTGGGATTACAAGGCGAAACACCCACGTATTCCCGAGCAGCACGAAATCGATTCAGCAAAAGCCCTCGTTGGTTGGAATCTGGTAGAACGCCAACCAGGCAAAATCCGCCTAACAAAACCAGGCATGGGCCTCGATCTGGGTGGTATCGGCAAGGAATACGCGGTTGATCGGGTTTCCCTCATTGCCAAGGAATTTGGAATTACGGAGGTTTTGATCAATTTCGGCGGCGATATCGCAGCCTTAGGATCTCCCCCCCAATACACGCACTGGCATGTGGGAATCGAAGATCCCGGTAAACCCGGCACTTGCTGGGGAAGCCTCGCGCTTCAGGATCTCTGCGTGGCCAGTTCGGGTGATTACCGCCGATTTTTCGAAATTGATGGCAAACGTTATGGCCACATGGTCGACCATCGTAAGGGTTACCCGATTGCCAATAAAGTTCGCCACACTACCGTTGTTTCACGCACTTGCACCGAAGCAGGCATTCTGGCAACCGCCGCTTGTCTCTTGGGTGAAGAAGATGGCATGGAACTCATCAATACATTCTTCGGAGCAGAAGGTTGTATACACACAGAATTCAAACGTTCAGATTCGTATGCGATACATCAATACATGGTTTCAGGTGTTTAAATATCAGATTATCAGCCTCCTTGGTCTATTGGTCATCTCTTCAATGATTCAGGCCAAGCTGACGGTATCTGACCCACTTCCAGATATCTCCAGCTTTCAGCTGGAAGGCGAAATTCCAGACTTGGACGGCAAGGTGGTGTTATTGGATTTTTGGGCGTCCTGGTGTGCCCCCTGCAAAGCCTCCTTTCCAGCCATGGAGGAACTCTATCAGGAATTTAAAGATCAGGGTTTTGTGATTCTAGCTGTTAGCGTGGACAGCTCCGCTAAGGCGTATAAAAAATTTGCCGACAAATCCGGCGTGACTTTTCCTCTAGTTTTAGACGCACAAAAGAAGTTAGTCAGTACAGCTGAGATCGAGGTCATGCCCACTTCTCTAATGATCGACAAAAAAGGAATCATCCGGACCGTGCACCAGGGTTACCTCGGAAAAAAGACCATCGAAACCTATCGAACAGAAATTCAATCCTTACTGGCGGAGTAATTACCATGAAGAAGCTATTTAAACTTCTGCTTCTTGCAGGCCTTACAATCATTCTCTGGGGATGCGAAACGGTCGAACCCTGGGAGAAAGGAGCC
>JAPUIL010000421.1 GCA_027297085.1 Verrucomicrobiota bacterium
GTTATCCTCTCCTCCCTGGGCCGCTAACTTGTCGTAGAGTGACTTGGCCAATTTCAGGCCTGGAAGCTCAAGGCCCATTTCGTCAGCTGATTCAATGGCTATCCGCATATCTTTGATAAAGTGTTTTACGAAAAAGCCCGGGGCGAAATCACCTTTCAGAGCCCTGGGTGACAAGTTGCTTAGCGACCAGCTTCCTGCAGCCCCTGTTTCAATGCTCTTCAACACCTGGAAAGGATCCAACCCTGATTTCTTGGCGTAGGCCATTGCTTCTGTGATTCCCAGCATCCCTGCGGCGATGGCAATCTGGTTGACCATCTTGGTGTACTGTCCGGATCCCGATTCTCCTTGAAGTTGAATATTCTTGCCCATGATTTCGAAAGCGGGAGATGCGCGATCGAAATCCTCCTGTGATCCTCCAACCATTATAGATAAGCGGGCTTCACGTGCACCCAAATCTCCTCCGGATACTGGAGCATCCAACGCACCTATGCCTTTATCCCTGGCCGCCGACGCGATTTTTTTGGCTAACGCGGGACTGGAAGTGGTCATGTCGATAACCAAAGATCCAGGTTTGGCATTGGCGAGAATTCCATCCTCGCTGAGGTACACTTCTTCCACGTCTTTGGGAAAGCCGACGATCGTTATGATTAGATCTGCTGCTGCCGCTGCTTCTCCCGGTGAATCGCACCAGGTGGCTCCGTCTGCGACTAGCTCGTCCGTTTTTGACTTGGTCCGGTTGTATACATTAATTGGATACCCGGCGTTTAACAGGTGACCCGCCATACTGCGGCCCATTACTCCCGTTCCTATGAAGGCTATGGTTTCTTTACTCATTGAGGTGCTCTTAACTATTATTAGAAGAAGGATGGAATTAAAGTTTCTCAGCTTTTTAGATGCCAGCCTTTTATTGACATTGAGGGATTAAGGGGTGAATAAGGCGGGAACAATCAGAGGCGAGAGGCCTCACACCTTGAAATGCGCATATTATGAATCGTAAATTTCTATTACTACTTTTCGCAATTTCCCCCGTTTTTGTGTTAGCGGAAAGTGAAGCTACACCTTCTGTGGAGGAAGCTATGGAAGCGCTCCAAGCAGCCGCCATCGATCAGGAAGCTGATTTTAACACTGCCTACGAACTGGCTGAGAAAGCCGGTGTGAGCGAGGCCAACTTGCTGGAAAGCAAAGTTCTCAACCTTTTAGGTGGAGGTGACCTCCAGGCCGTTTTGGCTTTGATTCCTTCCATGGAAAGGAATGCCGAAGAGTTTCAGGTTGGAGGCGAGGGATTTTTCACAGACCGGGACCAGGTGTATGGATTAATTGAAAACCTCAAGGCTTTGCAGGCCAGTGAGGCCGGCGATTGGGAAGCTTTCGAGATTCACGTTAAGGAAGGCTTTTGGAAAAGTCCCGAATTGAGCAATATGTTTGGCATTTCCAGGCTCATTACCGAAATGCGCAACGATCGCGCTCAGAAGGAAGCCATGCAGGATCTCAAGCTTCCGATGGATATGGAAATCCAGAGTGCTGACGGATCCGTGACCACGCTTGCTCAAATGGTTTCAGGTCGAAAAGCTGTTCTTTTAGACTTCTGGGCCAGTTGGTGCGGACCTTGTATTTCACTGATGCCGGAATTGAAACACAAAGCCGAAGTTCTGCCGTCCCAGGGTGTGGCGGTTGCGGGCATGAATACTGATCGAACGGATCAGATACGGTTGGCCAGACAGGTTCAGGAGAAACACGGAATGGACATGCCCTGGCTTTTAGAGCCGGATTCTAGTCCCTTTTCAAGTGCGTTGATGATCAATTCCATTCCACGTATGATTTTAGTAAGTCCAGACGGCGGCGTTCTCTTCAACGGACATCCCATGGATCCGAATCTGATTAGCACACTGGCATCTATCGGCGTTAACCTTTAAGCGAGTCTTCGAATCGCAACTGGGTTCATTCCTCGAAGCTTGCTGCGGGGTGGCAAAACAAGGGCGAAGATATTCACTTTATAAAAAAGCCGAATGGCACTCACTTAAGCGGTTTTTTGTCAAATATCGAAGCAAGACCGGCTTCGGGGTCAGTCCTTACAAGCGCCGTGCCTAGCCATAGCCTGTCAAGGCGACGGCTGGCGCATGCCACCTTGCCCTGAGCTTGTCGAAGGGATGCGGGATTTAAGGTTTGACCCCCCTCGAACCCTCGAAAGGAAATGGACCGTAGATTCGCATATAGCGTCCTTAAGTGAGTGCCATTCGTACTAACCCGATTTTCTCACGGAGTTGAGATGTTGAGGATGACGACCGATAGGCAAGGGCGCGCACTGTTGTGCGTAACTAAGCCGGGAGGGAGGAACACTCGGCATGTCAGCGCGCCGTTTCGGGCCGTAGCCTTTAGGGCGCATTTGGTGAGAAATACGGGCTAATTGAAGATAAATAACACCGAGACTATTTGGTCTTATTGGCCTTTTCTTTGGCTCCAGCCATCCTGCGAAGATCTACCTGCCTAATGTCTTGGAAGTTAAGGGTGACCTGTTCGGTTTTTGCTCCGGTCTCTATCGCTGAAACGGTCGCATTAAGTAATACTAGATTTCGTTCGTTATTTTTGACCATACGGTGAATTCTTACGTTACCAATGGAATCACCGCTTGCTAAAGCTTTGGCCAGCATGGGAGTGGCTTTATCGATTGGTTTTACAATACGGATTGGGCGGTGCTGACGTTTTCCTGTGGGTAATCCGGAAGCGGCATCTCGTTTTCCTGTGGGTAATCCGGACGCAGCATCTCGTTTGCCCGTAGCCAGGCCAGACGCAGCATCCCGTTTGCCTGTGGCGAGACCTCTGCCCTCACCAGGTCTGGCAGTGCCTTGTGAAAAAGAGGGTAAGTCAGACCACCCTTTATGGTCCGCAGTCTGCATATACACAGAGGAGAGATCGCTCCACCCCTTGTGATCTTTGTCTTTGGCCTCTCCATCAATGCCCTCGAATTTGATATAAGCAGCCGCGTTGACCCACAAAGGGCTGAGAACCAGTAGCGGAAGTAGTAGGTATAGTCGGTATGATTTCATCGGTATTTTTGTTTGGTTTGGTAATTGAGAAATGGGAATATCTTAGACAAGAAATGGCCAAAGACAGTTCCCGTAAAGTGGTCGTCAATTATTTATCCAATTAAACGGCTGAAGGAAAGATATTTATGGAACAAATGAGAGTCCGGATTCTCTAATGTATATGCAGATACGGTGAACGTCATTTGCGAAATCCTAGAACTCTATTATAGTTACCACATGGGCTTATTCCTGCATAAGGTATACCGGTTGATGTCAGAACAAAGACTGACTTACTCCGAAGCCTGCAAAGAAGTGGCTCGCCATAGCGCTCAAAAGCGAAAAGCCATCCGGCGGCGAGAGGCTGGGAAATGGATCCCGGCAAGACCAGTTTCTCCGCCCCCGGTCCACATTGAACCTATCTACAATCCTGGTCCAGCCCCTGAGCATCATTTGGAACAGACCTTTCTCGATTTCAATTGAGCCTGTCGTTGGAAGGCCTTTAAATCCGCTACTCAGCCAGGTAGGATGAAGTCCCAACAGCAACTGTTTCCCGATTCTGATCTCTCGAATGTAGGAGCTAGTGTAGTCCGCCTTAAATAATGAAACAGTGATTTCTGCTTTATTTGACGACTTCGGGGTCATTCCTTGCAATCATGCATATCACCTGTCCTGAGCTTGCCGAAGGAATGCGGGATTGTAGGTTTGACCCCCTCGACGAAGTTCTACCATGGTTAACTTCGTTTAAAATGTCTGGAAATCGCTTGATTAAATTCATGATGCGAGCATTTTATGGCGTTCTTTTGTTCTTTGGAATTTTAAGCCAAAACCCAAATGGCATCCTCTGGGTCATTGCTTGCAATCGTTCATACCACCTTGGGATATGGCAGCAAGGTTTGACCCTTTAGGGATGGAAAATCATTTTTGGGGGTGTTCCGGATTCGACCTTGAATTGGAGCATAGGGCTGCATGTCGATGATGATAGTTACCATCGCAAAAATGCTGTCACATACTTATTATAAGTGCCAACGATGAAGCATTACCTATGGCTGCATAAACCAGCCATCGTCTCTACTCTGACACCTGCTAGGGGATAGAGGCGCCGACAGCAGGCATAGTTCCCATGGGGTGTCCAGCCGGGAGCCGTATCATCACTCTGGATACTAGTAACCCAGTAGCGGGTCCCGCCGCGATTGGTAAGCGAAATCAAATGCGTGACTAAACATGTAGACGCCGTATGTAAAGGCTCAAGGGACGCGGGTTCGACTCCCGCCACCTCCACCATGCTTCGTTATCGAAGCATGGTGCTCTGCATAGCCTTCAGGCGAAGCACGGGCCTTTCTCGCAAAGCGATTTATATCTTCGATTGCTGTCGATATTTAAATTCTACGTTTGACCCCTTCGGCTGTTTCTTCGGCTGTTCGCAGGAAGGTTGCTGTTTCTGAAACAGGCACAATTAAGGTCATCGTATCACCTTCTATGACTGCTCCACTGAGATCCAGAGATTCCCAGTCTTTCAGATTTTCTGTGGCTTCAATTCTTACCTTAATTATAAAGTCTCCGCTTTCGCTTTTCGTGATTACGATTTCAGGAACAACAGCCTCAGAATTTGAAACCAAGTCAAGGTAAAGCTCAGGATTTGCAGCTAGTAGTTGTAAAGTAGGAGTATCATCAATCGCTGGATCAAAGATAGTGCCAATTTCATCACCATCCTTTAAATTATCCCTATCGGAATCATCACTCTCGGGATTGATTCCGTAAACAACCAGTTCATCAAAAGCACTAATTCCATCTGAATCATTATCGCTAAGATCCATTGAGAAATTGGCGGTTATGCTTTTATCACTGATCATAAACAGTTCTTCACTAGTCACTACGCCTGATAGGTCGCCCATCCAATTGTCGAACAGGAAACCCAGGGAAGGAATCGCTTCAACATG
>JAPUIL010000422.1 GCA_027297085.1 Verrucomicrobiota bacterium
CCGGCGAGTTCGTCGTCCACCGCCACAACCTTTGTGGTTGTCCCATTAGGCTCCATAAACCACAGACTGTCTTTGACAGAAAATAAGCCCAGTCTGGCCAAAAATACAAGACGCCCACTGGAATTGATATCGAGAACCAGGAAACTGTGAAACTCGTTGGTTTCGGGCACGAAGAGACTGATCTCACCCGTGCTGACAGCGCGTTTCCAAATACCAGCGACAGTAGTAAATGGATCGGATTCGAGCACGCCCGAGGAACTGAAAAAAATATCGCCCGTCGACGAAACCAAAACACTTCCGATAAAGCCAGGACGCAGTTCCATGAAAAATACGGTTTCTGTTTTGCCAGCAACGGTTACGACGGTCGGAAAATCCAGACTATTTGACGCTTTCACAAAAGGTGCGAAATCCGAAGGCCCAGTCCCCAACCATTTGGCTTCAATGATCGTACCTTGCCCATCGTTGACATTACCGCTGATGACAACTTGATCACCAAGACCCGTAACCATGAATAAGGCAAATGCCGAAAAGCCATCTTCGAAACCCGACGCCTGAGTTCCTTCTTGCACAACCAGTTCGAGCGAATCTAGGCCCCTGCGCCAAATCGCAAAATCGTTTCCAGAATTCACATCTCCAAATCCAATTTTTAAATTGGCCACGCTGTAAAAGGTATCGTCTCCTGAAATTTGATAGAGGCCGATTTCGTCAATAATGGCCCCCTGGATTCCCGGAGCAGGATCGCCTTCATAAGCAATATTGATAAGCTCGTCGGCGGTCGTATTAACGAACAGACCGGTAAGAAAAGGATTGATGCCTCCGCCACCGAAAGGCATCGAGAAAAATATCTGGCCAGTCTCATCTATAGCAACCCCTTGAAGTCGGCCACTGAACTGACCTTCAAAGCTGCTGCCAGTTATACCACTCGGAAAGTCCTTTACCGGCAATTCCCCTCCAAAGGAAACTCTGTATGGATCCAGTTCTGAATTCGCATCGTATTTGTACAAATGGGCGGAAAAGCCGGCATCGAAAGCAACGATGCTCTGATTGTTAACTGCAAAGTCGCTACCAGGGACAGCCGTTGCTGAGCTGAACGGATCAAAACCGACTTGCCCAACACGGGTAACGTCATTCGTTGGCGCCACCCGGAATAAACCAATCGCATCGTCATTGCCCCTCCGGGAACCCGCATCAAAGAAGATATCCCCATTCTCTAATAACTCGATGCTATCTATAGAATTGAACAGCTCTTCACTACCGGGAAGAGTATCGGTTGAAAGAACCCGAGGTTCGATAAGCAAAATTTCCTCCTGGGCAGAAATCGAAGTACTCAGAAAAATGACTGCCCAAACGGCCATTTTCAGAGGGGAGGAAACGATTTTGGGTTGCACAATAATTCTCCTTTCAAAATTTCCATGGGCTATTTCGATCGTCTAGAAGGCAAGCTGAACAATCCACGGCTTTGAAAGATAAATTCTGCACATCAAGCCTGATAACACAAGTTTCGTTACTTGCCTTCTCCTAAGTGATCCCCATTATCAGCTACCTTCCCTATGAATAAAAAAATCTATCTTCCAGTCGTTCTCACCCTAAGTTTAATTTTCGCTACAGCCGGTTCAGTTAACGCTGTGGAATCCGTGGTATCGGACATGCAAGAAGCTGCTGCCGAATTCCTCGACGCATTGTCGCCGGAATTGAAAGCGAAGGCCACGTTCCCGCTCAAGGACGAGGAGCACGTCAATTGGCACTTCGTTCCTAAAACCGGTGAACGCAAAGGCGTCGATCTCACCGACCTGAATAAAGTCCAGGAAATCAAATTGGCCGAACTCCTTGCGGCCAGCTTGAGCCCCAGTGGTCATGAAAAAGTTCAGAAAATTCAAGACCTGGAATCAGTGCTCTACATCCTGGAAGGCGCCGACCACCGCAACCCCGAACTCTATTACACCACTATTTTTGGAGACCCGACCACTGGTGGAACTTGGGGCTGGCGATTTGAGGGCCACCACCTCTCGCTCAATTACACCATCGTCGAGGGAAAACTCCTGTCCAACTCTCCCAACTTCTGGGGAGCCAATCCCGCGAGAGTTCCAGTAGGTCCGACAACTGGTCAACGCACGCTTAAAGGAGAGGAAGACCTGGCCCGGGCACTGGTACTATCCCTCAATGCAAAACAACAAAAGATGGCTATCATCGCCGACAAAGCGCCCAAGGATATTTACACCAGTGCAAATAAGGAAGCCAGTCCACTGGATCCTCCAGGTATCAAAATCGCTCAATTGAATAAACCGCAGATTTTCGGCCTCACCCGGATCATCGACGAATACCTACACAACATGCCCCCCGATGTGGCGAATGATCGATGGGATAAACTGAGCAAAGCCGGACTCAATAAAATTACTTTCGCCTGGGCGGGCCCTACCGAACCCGGCAATGCCCACTACTATCGCATTCAAGGCCCCACGTTTCTTATCGAATACGATAACATTCAAAATGAAGCGAATCACATCCATGCTGTCTGGCGTGATTTCGACGGAGATTTTGGACGCGATATTCTGAAAGAGCATTACAAGCATCAGCATTAGCCCGCATTGCTCACCGGATGTGTGTAAACAGAGATTAAATAATTAATATTAAACACATAAGCAAATTATTACAAATGACAGGCTGTCTTACAGCCGTTTCCACCCATCCTTCAGCCGTCGCCAAAGGCTATGGCTCGACACGGCGGGCTGACATGCCGGTTGTTCCTCCCTCCCGGCTTTGTTACGCACAATAGTGCGCGCCCTCGCCTCTCGGTCGTCAAGCCCAACATCTCAGCTCCGTGAGAAATTCGGATTAGAGGCGGGCGGCCCCGCCGAGGCCGCCGATTAATATAACCGCAAATGTCGGTCAGGGTCATTCCTTGCAATCGTGCATGCTAATGCGGGATTGAAGGTTTGACCCTCTCGAAAAGCAGGAGACAGTAAATTCTTCCATACTCTGCTTAACTGGGTGGCGTTCCGAACAGAGTGGAATAGTCACAGGACTGCTTCGTCCCACCTGCATGCGACGATCCTATGCGACCTTGCTGATAATCGGGTCTTTTCTGTTCTCTACTTTCACCAAGACAAGGGGTCAGGAATCCATTACTTTTCAAAGCCCTGAAACCCGGGTTCAGGTATTAGAGCTTTTCACTTCGCAGGGTTGTAGTAGCTGTCCCCCGGCTGAACGCTGGCTGAATCAATTTGCGGACTATCCGGGATTGTGGACAGAGATTATTCCCGTCGCTTTCCACCTCGATTATTGGGACCGATTGGGATGGAAAGATCCGTTTGCCAATAAACAAAATACTGCCCGGCAATACCAGTATTCAAAAAACGGTGACATCCGCAATGTTTACCTCATAGTTTCAAAAAATCTAGATGTGATGAAGAACAAGGCGCAGTTTGCAAGCAAGCGCGGGAGCGTAGTATGTTGGTGTCGTTGCACTCGAAACTACGTAACCAAGCGGGTTGCGGGCTGGAACGCAGTTC
>JAPUIL010000423.1 GCA_027297085.1 Verrucomicrobiota bacterium
TGGTCATACCTACATAGAGGCTTCCGTCGGGGCCAAAGCTCAGTCGAAAAACTGCGGATGGAAATTTGTCCAGGAAACGAAAGCAGGCGCCTTGGTATTCTCCGCCAACCTTTTCCAAAAATACTCGGTTCACTTCTACATTGGTAAATTCGCCGATCAGTAGTTGGCCGTCGAAAGGGCCAAAGCGGCCATCTTGATCGATAACTTGGATATCGGTAGCGCTTCGGCCCACCTTGTTATAAGGTAGCCAAACGGCTGGCGGAACCAATTCGGGTATTTGTTCGAGGGCTTTCGGGTATAAGATTTCTTCGGGGATATTCAAATCCATTTTTAAAGGAGAGCCCGTTAGTTTCTGCGACTTCATGCCACTGGGATTTCCGTAGAAGACTCCATTTCGGAGATGGTTGATGGGCGTTGCTGGCATCCAATTGCCTTGTTGGTCGCTGTAGAAAATGTCGCCTTCCAGATTCGTCCCTAACCCGGAAGGGGACCGCATTCCCCCTGCCTGAGGGGTGAGAGAACCGTCTGCGTTTAAGGTGAACGCCCAACCACGCCAGGCAGCGTCATTATCTTTGTGATCGCCCAAATCAATATTAGTGGTGATCCAGAGACGGCCTTGACCGTCACGCTCGGGGCCAAAGACATAGCCGTGATAAGCACCCGAAACATTCCAGCCCGAGGCTGCGGTGAGATACTCATCGGCCACGTCATCACCGTCAACATCGCGTAGGCGGGTGACTTCAGTCCGTTGCGCTACCAGAAAACTGTTGCCGTCTTCCACGATTCCCAGGGGTTCATGCAATCCGGAAGCAAAACGATGATAAGTTATGTTTTCTACTGAATCGCCCTCTATTCCGTCTATGAACCATACTTCCCCTTTGCGAATCGCAACGGCTAACCGTCCGTCGGATGTCCAGGTCATTCCACCCACTTCCAGGGTCAGGCCGTCTCCGGGGACCCATTCTCTTGAACGCGGGGCAGAGGGCGAGCTTGCTGTCAATATCTCGAATCGATCGTAGTACTCGCCTGCCTTGAGCGCTCCGGCAATCACCATCCCAAATACGATCAATCGATTTACCATTGATAGATAAAGCTGCGGGTCATGGGGTCGTTGTCCCTATACTCTGTTCTCTTGGTATTTCTTGGATGATTAAGGCGCTTATCATTAAGTTGGCTTAATCGAGAATACCGTATAACTCTTCGCATTCCTATTTTGCCATCCTCGTAAAACTGAGGTGTGAAACGTTCATAGACCTCAGCCCCGTTCAGGATAAAAATAAACTCTGGCACGTTGCCACTATCCAATCGGTATCCTCGGTATTGTGCTATCGGTTTTTTCTTTGTTTTCGGCCATTTTACTATTTCGACGCCAAGTGGTTTCTCAAATTTTGGGAATCTGGAATACCAAGTATCATAGGCATCGAAAAATCGGCCTTTCCACATCATAGCTGGTTGCCCAGATTCTCCATTGAAAGCCAAGTGAATGCCCTCGGGAAAGCCAACCAGTATAGCGTGAGTTCCAATGCCTTCCATAAAGGTACGCTGAATCACCGGGCGGTCAGTAGGGATAATCTCATAGTCGGTGGAATCTTTATCGGGAAAGCCTTCCGGTAAACTTTCCTCGTTTTCGGAAAAGGCATAAATGGCGGCAATTTGAGCCTGCGTATTACCTCTAAGGATATTCTTATTGGAGGCCTCACCTCCCGGCCAGAAGGAAGGCATCAACGTGTTGGTCCGGTAACTGGCCGGATCGATCAGATAGTCATGAAGCCACCCCGGTTGAATCCGTTGGGCCATGTTACTTAAATTCAGCGCCCGAATACCTAGTGAGCGACGTTCGCCCCAGTTGTGACAAGTAATGCAATTGAGTCCACCTTGCGTTCCTAATAATTTTCGGCCTATTTCTGGGTCGCCATGAGTTTGTAGGAGTTTGGGAATTTTATGGTCTTCTTTAAATAGGATATCGGGCAATCCGTGTACCGAGTCGCCAAATTCCGGCATCTGCACTTTCAGATAGGGCCTAACTGTGTAATCTATTTCATGTTCGGGGGTCTGCTTGTTTTTCCTTTTCCTTGTCGATTGTTCTGAGTCTTTTTTAATGAGGACCCCTTTCAGCCATTCCGGTTGAAGTTTACGCCCGATGTCGGTAAGCGGTGGTGGATAACGTCCAGTATCTCCGAGGTCGTGATCACCTGCAAAATAAACCTTCCTGGCGGAATCGGGTCCGCCGAGGCCATCCCGATCATGACACGCCATACAGTTCAGCGCCTGCAGGTGAGAAATCGCCGGAGCTTCGGAGGCGCTGTCTGAATTGAGAAATTGTTGGATCGATGCCTTCTGGTTTACGCTGAGGTTGTATTGGGGGTGATCTTCGAAATGATCATAGCTGGAGATTTCATTGCTTATTGGCAAGGGCCTGGTCGGCGCCAGATTTTCCGTATCAGGAAAATCGTGACATGAATTACAGTTTCGCATCTCCACCACTATCCTTCCAACTTCCACCAGGTCCAAATTGGGAATGAAATCAGGGATCGAAGGATATTCTGTTGAATCACCGCTTTGGAAATCCAGTAGGTGGGCGGCAATGTCTCCACCATCCTCTATGTCTAATTGGAATTTTGGCATTCTCCCCATAGGTCGAATGTCGTGCGGTTCGTAGAGAAAGGCTGAAAGTGAGTCGAAGTCGTATTTTTGCTTAAAGTCGGGAAGCGGGACATGGGGGTAAGTGAAGGCGTCGTCATTTGGTTTTCCCTCTGGCGGCTGAAAGTCGGAGGAAGGCTCGTGACAGGCGGCGCATCCAAATTCGTGATACAAAGCTATACCTCGCTCGGCGTTGACGAACCGAAAGGCCTCAGGAATCTCCTTTTCCGGTTTAATAGAAGCCAAATAATGTAAGACCGCTTCGATCTCCCGGTCAGTCAAATTTACTTGGGGCATGGTGGTGCCCGGTTTGGTTTTGGCTGGATTTTTAAGGAAAGCTCGGACCCAGCCGGGGCGGCTGCGATTTAAGATGCCATCCAGTCTCGGGCCTTTGCGTTCAGGTAGACCAGTGGAGTTGTCATGGCAATTGATGCAACCCAACTCATTAAAGAGCAGACGTCCGCCTTCAATTGAAGGAGTATCCGAGTGGAAGCGTTCGTAGCCGATGACAAGTGGACGGCTCTCGCCCCTGACGAGTGTTGAACAGGCCAGAAAAGAGAAGGTGAGCGAAAGAAATTTTATGCAGTATCCGCGAGGCATTCGTTGATATAGTCACGCGACTTATTAATGGCGGCGGCAATTTCCCCAATGGTTGGGAGTATAGGGATGCCGCGCGGAACGGGGTGCATGAATATTTCTACCAGGCCGGTATATTTTATATCGCGCAGAGCCGAGACGATTAAACGATAGTCCAGGCCACCGCCGTAGCCAGGTAATTGCTGCATTTCGATCTCCTTGGCTACTTTTTCGTAGATGCCATCTGAGTGTTCCTGAAAGTACATAAAGGGAATCTGACTGTCGCCCAGATCGAGTATCAACTGTGGGATTTCTGACTCCCATTGGTGCAGGTGATGAGGTGCAAACGCGATGCCGAGATTGGGGCTCTTGTTGAACTCGGCAAAGTAGCGCAACGAGTCAGGGTGATAAAGCAACTGATTGGCATGGTTTTCCAGCGCGATGGTAATTCCAGTTTCTTCGGCCTTAGCCACATGAGGCTTCATTTTCTCCAGAAACCCCTTAACTTGTGCCTTGGCGGCTGCGCCAACTGGATCTGCGTCCGGGTGTTTTCCTGCACCGGTAACTATTATCTTTCCACCAAATTGATTGAGCCAGACCATTTCCTCCTGTAGGCCAAATGGACCCAGCGGATAACAGCTAGACATACTTATTTTGGCGTTATGTTTTTTGAGAAGTCGCTCAAAGGCGGCATCTCCCATCGCCGTGATCTGCTCGCGCTGATTGCCGTGGACGCGCCGCCAGATGTCGATCGATTCACAACCAGTTTCTGGAATGACCGGAAGAATTGTGTCCAGGACCTTCTCCCCGAACATGGCCGAATTAAGCACATAACGCAATTTGAACTCATGGCGATTGGCCAAAAGAACTTTCGGAGCGAGCGCTGCAACACCCAGGATCTGGCAGGCGGTCCTTCTATTCATGTCACTGATTGAGTGAGGTTGGCTTTGGCGGCTTCTTCGAGCATTTTGATCCATGTACCCATGTAATACCCATGATCGTGGAAAGTGCGACCGGAAACCAGGTTGCCGTCGATCACACAAGGCTCGTTCACAAAAGTGCCGCCACAGGCTTCCAGATCGAATTGGCATTTAGGTACTGTGGCCATGCGCCGACCACGCACACAATCGGCATAGGCTGGTATTTCCACACCGTGGCAAACGGAAGCAATCGGCTTGTTTTCCTTGAAGAAATATTTGGTGATACGCACCAAATCCTCGTCGTAGCGGATGTATTCAGGCGCCCGGCCACCAGAAAAGAAGATGCCTAAGTAGTCTTCCTCATTAACTTCAGAAAACGCGAGGTCCACGTCGATTGAATAACCCTCCCATTCCTTGGTAATGGTCCATCCTGGTTTTACTTCGTGAAGGACCATTTGGTATTTCCGCTTTTCTGGTGCGATAACCACCGGTTGGATATCTGCCTCGATTAGACGGTAGTAGGGGTAAAGGGTGTCGACGGTTTCAGTGGCATCGCCGACGACGATAAGTGCTTTGCCTATGGATTCTTTCATTTTGATTTATGGTTAAATTTGAATAGCTGCTTTCCTCAAGGTGAGGAATTCAGGTTAGCGGCCGGTGATTGTTTCACCAGATTCTTTATCAATCCAGGAATAGGTAAAGGGGTTAAATTCGAAATCTGTCCAAAATCGTCCGATGGGAGCAGGGGAGTTCGGTAGCTGGGAGGCCAATCCTTTGATAATGCTAGAGAACCGTGTTTGGTGAATGAGATTCGTCCACTCGTCTGGATCGGTCTGGTGATCGTAAAACTCTTCAGTGCCGTCGTTGTACCGAATATATCGATACTGAGTATCCCTGGCCGACATGTGCGTGTTTTCATCTACAGTGATCGCAGCCCGCTGGCGTGGCTTGTCAGGATTAACCAGCCATGGTTTCAGGCTGATTCCATCGAGTTGTTGCCCAGAAATCTTATCCAGTCCGCAGAGATCGATCAGAGTTGGAAATACATCCACCAGGCTGGCGGGTTGAACACATTTTTGTCCGGATCGCCCGGTATTAGGGGCAACTACAATGAGAGGAACACGCGTAGCTTCGTCCCAAAGCGTGCGTTTATGCCAATGTTGTTTTTCGCCAAGGTGCCAGCCATGATCTGACCAGAGAACAATTACGGTGTTGTCGCCATAGGAGCTGGCATCGAGGGCATCGAGCAATCGACCTACTTGTGCATCGGCAAAGCTGATGCTGGCCAGGTAATGCTGGATTGCGGTGGGCCATTTTCCTGCATCCCGCGTTTTCTTCATGTCCTCGTATTTGCGAAGTCCAAGTTTCTGACCAGCCTCAGGAATATCATCCAGATCTTCAGGCAAGTCCTCAGGAACGAACACTTCGTTCAATGGATAAAGATCGAGATATTTTTCAGGGAAATACCAGGGCATGTGTGGGCGGAAAATGCCACAGGCTAAGAAGAAAGGTGTGTCTTGTTTTTTCTTCAGGAAATCTATGCCGAACTGAGCAGCCCTGGCGTCATCAAATTCGCTTTCCGGTTTTGGCAGGGCTCCCCAGTCGACTTCCTTTGAATAGAGGGTGATGCCTGCAAAGGGAAAGCCGGGAGGATCGCCCGCAGTCTCGGTGAATGGATATTGGCTCTTGTCTTGTTTAGCGTTGGGATTGTCGCGAAAGACCAACCGTTGATAGTCGTGCCAATTTTCCGGTGGATTGTTGCCAACTGTGTGATGAAAGATCTTGCCGGC
>JAPUIL010000424.1 GCA_027297085.1 Verrucomicrobiota bacterium
ACAAAAAACAAAATATTATTCTCATGGATCTCCTAAAATTCCCCATTCAAATGGGCCCTTTGACTATTGCATTGGGCGCCACCCTATTATTTTCCGATCTTCAAGCCGACATTCCGGTTTGGCGTGGCGACCACAACGGAATCTACCACGTTCAATCCGCACCCACCGACTGGCAGGGCGAACAGCTTTTTGAAATCCCACTGGAATCCAAGAGCAACGGAACGCCTATTCTCGTGGATGGCAGATTGATTTTTACGGCGGAGCCCGATCAGCTGATTTGCATGGACAGCCAAACCGGCAAGGTCCTATGGCAGAAATCAAACGATCTTTATACCTTGCACAAAGTAAGCTCAACGAAGAAAGCGGAGCTGGAATCCTACCGGACGGACATCGATAAGTTTACGCAACAATCGAGAAAGCTAAAGAATGACATTCGCCGGCTAGAGGCAGCGGTTAAGAAAAATCCGGACAACAAAATAGCCGCGCATTCCAAGGCTGAGAAGCAAAAGGAAATGAAAGCTTTGCAGGCGGAAATCCAAGAGATGAGGAACGTACCCTTTTTCAAGGATTTTGATATGCCACCGGCGCATCAGACTAATGGATACACTTCCTACAGTCCTCACTATGATGGCGAACGTATCTACGCACAGTTTGGTTTTGGAGTTGTGGTAGCCTACGACCTGAATGGTAACCGCTTATGGACTTCTTTCCTCGAACATCCTGATCACAACTGGGGAGGTGCGACCATGCCACAAATCATAGACGGTAAATTGATTATTCGATTCGACAATTACATGGCCTTGGACCCAACCACAGGAGAGAAACTGTGGAGCACCCCTTCTGAGGTCGTATTCGGAACCCCGGTACCCTTCCAGGTAGAAGGTGAGATTTTTATGTTCACCCCACGCGGTGAGATAATTCGAGTAAGCGATGGAAAGCTAATCAAGGACGGACTGGTGAAAATCAACAAGGAACGTAGTTGGGCCATTTTTAATACACCAGCGAATGTCGACGGAGTCATCTTCGCCGCGAATGGTGTCGGAAAGGAAGAAGGGCACGCCTATGCTTACCGGATTCCAACCTCTCTGAAGACCTTTAATAAAAAGGGCCTGGAATTAGTCTGGCACACCGAAGTCGCAAAAAACCGGTATTACAGTTCACCTCTGGTACATGAAGGCCTGGTTTACCTGGTGGGTCAGCAAAGCATCGTCTCGGTGCTCGACGCCTCCAACGGCGAGATCGTTTACACCCATGAAATCAAAGGCGTAACCGGTACTGCCTATCCCACTATGGTCCTGGCCGATAACAAGATCTACCAAAGTACCGAGGACGGAAATATGGTTATTTTCAAACCGGGACGCACTTTCGAAGAAATTACCCGGCACAAGCTGGGACCTTATAGATCTACGCCGATTTTCAATAATCAAGCCGCTTACCTGAGAACCTACGACAGCCTTATTGCTGTAGGGAAAATCACGAAACCCACATTGTGATAAAAACCAACTACCGACTATTCTTAACTAGTTTATCTAGTTTAACTTTCAGCCTTTGCCTGCTTCTCGTTGCCTGTGAAAAGAAGGCCGATTCAGGATCCGCTTCCGCGGGCGTTAAAAAACCCACTATCGCCTTGATCATGAAGTCATTGGCGAATGAGTTTTTTAAAACCATGGGCGAAGGCGCGAAGAAACACCATGTGGCTAATCCGGATAAGTATGACTTGATTGTCAACGGTATCAAAAATGAGTCCGACGTTTCTGCCCAGGTCGACATAGTGGAGCAAATGATGTCGCGCGGAGTCGATGCCATTGTCATTGCCCCGGCAGACTCCAAAGCGCTCATTCCCATCCTCAAGCGCGCGAACGATTCCGGGGTCCTCATTATCAATATCGATAACAAACTGGACGCCGATATTTTGGCGAGTCTGAACCTTCTCCTCCCTTTTGTGGGACCGGACAACCGGGACGGCGCAAGGATGGTGGGAGATGTAGTGGCCAAACAATTACAGGCCAACGATGAAGTCGCTATTATCGAAGGAATCACTACCACCTTTAACGCCATTCAACGCCGCATGGGTTTCGAAGATGCCATGAAAGCGGGAGGCATCAAAGTAGTAACCACTCAATCTGGTTACTGGGAAATGGAAAAGGCCAACAACGTGGCCTCTGCCATGTTAAACGAACACAAGAACCTTAAAGCTCTGCTTTGTGCAAACGACTCCATGGCCCTGGGTGCAGTTGCGGCTGTCCGAGCCGCAGGCCTGGAAGGAAAAGTCCTGGTAGCAGGCTTCGACAATATCAGCGCAGTTCAACCCATGATTAGAAGTGGCGAAATGATCGCTACCGCCGACCAGCATGGCGACCAACTTGCCGCGTTTGGTATACAGGCAGCATTAGACATTCTGGCCGGAGCTGAAACCCCCGAGGATAAACAAACCGTGGTCGATTTAATCACCAAGGAAAGCCTTGGCCAATGAGTGGATCGCCTGAGAAAGCTCTCAGCGTTTCCGGACTCAATAAATCTTACAACGTCCCGGTTCTAAAGGATTTCGACTTCGATTTACGAAAAGGCGAAGTGCACGCTATAATCGGCAGCAACGGCGCCGGAAAATCTACTTTCGCAAAAATCCTGACCGGCCTGACACCGCGCAACAGCGGCGAGGTGAAATTTCACGGGCAGCCCTTCAATCCAGCTTCCAAACAGGAAGCCTCAGTGGCCGGGATCAACATGGTCCTGCAGGAGCTAAATATTATTCCTACCCTAACGGTAGCGGAAAATTTGTTTCTTCACGCCCTACCCCATAAACGAGGTATCATCACCCGAAAGGTCATGCGGCAAGCTGCTAACCAAGCCCTTCAACGACTGGGATTGGATGAACTCGATCCGGACCAGTTGGCTGGCTCCCTCGGTGTAGGACAACAACAGCTTGTAGAAATTGCAGGCGCTTTGGCCCAGGAATCGTCCGTATTAATTCTAGACGAGCCCACTGCTGCGCTCACGGGACCGGAAATCGACCGGCTTTTTGAAAATATCAAGCAATTGCGCCAAGAAGGCGTGGCGATGATTTACATCAGCCATCGCATGGATGAGATTTCAAAGATCGCCGACCGCGTCACGGTGTTGCGCGATGGAAGACGTATCAGCACGCATGATACAACATCTGTTACCGTGGATCAGTTGGTCCACGAAATGGCGGGCAATGAACTGGCCGAACGACGTCCCCACTTGGAGATCGAACATCGAGGTCCGGGATTGCGCGTAGAAAATCTTACCGCCCTACCTGCTGTCCGGGATGTTTCCTTTGAAGTCCAGAAAGGTGAAATCCTAGGCATCGCCGGTCTGATTGGCGCGGGACGCACTGAAACTTTACGCGCCATTTTCGGTGCCGATGCCATGCAAAGCGGTACCGTGTTTTTGAGTGGTGAAGCAGAGCCGCTCAACATCAAAACACCTGTGGATGCCCTTCGCGCCGGTATAGGTCTATTTCCCTAAGACCTTAAAAACGACGGGCTCCTCCATGACAAATCAGTTACCATCAATACCACGC
>JAPUIL010000425.1 GCA_027297085.1 Verrucomicrobiota bacterium
CGGTGACGCAGTTACTTCAAGTTCTCGTCGGCACAACGGCTGCCAACGGCCAAGGTCTCTCACCTTGAAAGAGGTCGCTGCTCTGCAGCGCACAGGGCAAGAGCGTCCTCGCTCTGCCGCCATTAATTGCCAGAAATACACGGCGCAGCGGGGACGCTGCTGCCCTACCCGACACAGGCACCTTGTCCCACGAATTTGGAATTTCTACTGTGGGAGGTAGCTTGCTGCCGATGGCTAATTCAATTGAGGGGTTAGAATACCCCGCATTTTTAATTACACCCCTACTCTTCGGTAAAAGGCGCGTAATCCGCCGCGGACAACAGTTCGTCAAGGCCAGATGCGTCCGTGACCTTGAACTTAATCAGCCAGCCATCCCCGTACGGATCCTGGTTGATCAGCTCAGGAGCATCCTCCAAGGGGCTGTTGATCTCCAAGACCTCACCATCCACTGGCAGGTAGATATCCGAAGCCGCTTTAACCGACTCAACCACACTGAAACTATCTCCCTTGGTAAAGGTATCTCCCTCCCCCGGAAGTTCCACAAAAGTAACATCTCCCAAACTGGTTTGCGCAAAGTCGGTAATGCCAATCAGGGCAGTGTCGTCGTCCAGCAGTTTGATCCATTCGTGGTCTTTTGTGTATTTCAGGTCTGTGGGGATATTGCTCATTGAGATAACGTCGTTTGGAATTCTTTCTATTCCTGCCTGAGGTCAGGCGTTTTTGTGGATGGGAGTTTTAACTTGGGTTAATGCGTATCGTTTTCCTCTTAAATCGACTTCCAATTTCTCTGACGAGACAAAATCCGTTTTAATTAACGCTGATCCGATCGGTTGGTTCAGCACAGGCGATTGCGTGCCGGAAACAACCTCGCCCACGCCTTCATCTTCACAATAAACCTGCGCGCCGGCACGGGCGATGCGTCGATCGATTAATACGAAGAACACGGTACGGCGGGGGATGCCCTTCACCTTCTGTTCGAGCAGAGCATCCCTGCCAATAAAGTCGGAAATTTTCTTGAGCTTCACCGTCCAACCGATTCCCCCTTCAAAGGGTGTGGCGATATCGCTGATCTCGTGCCCGTATAAAGGAAATCCCGCTTCGAGGCGTAGACTGTCGCGCGCGCCCAGTCCAGTAAGGACTAGCCCTTCATCCGTGCCTGCACCCATCATAGCCCGGGCGATGGCCGGTCCCTGGTCCCAGGCAGCATACACTTCGAATCCGGCTTCACCGGTATACCCCGTCCGGCTGAGGATGGCTGTTTGTCCACAAATCTCACCTTCCACAAAGTGGTAGTATTTTATTTCGTCCAAAGGAACTTCCACCAGGGATTGCAGGATCTTTTCGGCCTTTGGTCCTTGCAGGGCCAACTGGCAGTAGGACGAAGATACATCTTCCACCGCGCAATCAAAGAGTTTCGTCTTTTCCAGCAACCAGACCACATCCTTCTCGGTGTTGCCCGCATTTATACAAAGTAAAAATTCGTTCTCAGACCGGCAATAAATCAACAGATCATCTACAACCGTTCCCGATTCATAACACATGGCGGTATAAAGAACCCGTCCAGGTTTCATCTTACTGACATCGTTTGTCACAAGATGGTCGAGGAAAGCACAGGCTTCCGGGCCCACTACAGAGACCTCCCCCATATGGCTGACATCAAAAAGACCCGCCGTATTCCGCACGGCCAGGTGCTCCGCCAGAATACCGCTGTATTGCACCGGCATATCCCATCCACTGAAAGGAACCATGCGGGCACCCTGCTCAATATGGAAGGCGTGAAGGGAGGTTTTTTTCAAGGAGTCAGCTGTCATAAAGCGGGCACCCTAAGGACCAAAATCAAAAGTCAAAAGCACGAATTTCACGCACCGCCAAATAATGCCGGCCAAGCCTTCGGGAAGGCACCAAAGCAACACTTGAAAATCCCCGGGCGTTCTCTACTATGTATCTTCTAATGAAAATAGTGAACGCCAGGAACTGGCCATTTACGCACCTGAAATATTCAGGTTAGAGGTAAAGCAGACCCAATGGACACACCCATAGTAAGCAGCCTCAAACAAGAACCCGATTCCGAGGACCCTCTACCGCGAAGTAGTACCAGCAGGGTAATCAATTGCTCAGACATACGGCCCCTGCTCTACCAACCACAAGCTATTCGGAACTCCGGGGCCACAAGGTGGAGCCCCCAACAATGACAGCCCTCGTAATTGCAGCAATCCTGACCGTCAGCACGTCCGCGTTTTGCTCGGTATTGGAAGCCGTGGTATTGAGCACCAGCGTAGCCGAAATTGAATCCATGCGCAAGAAATCTCCCAAACGCGGGGGATTGTTTAAGAAGTTCATGGACGAAATTGACGATACCATTTCTGCGATTCTGACGCTCAACACGGTGGCCAATACAGCCGGGGCGTCGGTGGTGGGAACGTTGGCTGCTGATATTTATGGTTCCGCTTCGGTAGGTATAGTTGCGGGGATCATGACTTTTCTCATCCTGATATTTTCCGAGATCATTCCGAAGAATGCGGGAGTCGCCTACCGTTCCTGGATACAGCCTGTTTCAGTGTATCCTCTATGGCTGGTTAGGTTTCTCATGAAACCAGTGACCTATTTCACCCGCGGGTTTTTGCGACTCATAGTCAAGGAACGGGAGACATCCAGCGAAGAAGCTGAAGAAGAAATCAAGCTGCTCGCAGAAAAGGGTGCCAAAGAAGGTAAACTTCGTCATGCCGAGGCCAGTGTTATCAGCAATGCGCTAACCCTGGATGATGTGGAGATTGACGATATCATGACCCCGCGTACCGTGGTCTTTGCCTTGGAAGATAATCACACAATTGGGGAAGTCTTTAAGGAATTTAACAACATACCCTTCGCACGCATTCCCGTTTATCATGAAACCATCGACAACGTGGTCAACTTCGTGTCCTGCTTAAAACCCTGGCGGACGACAAGCACGACACGAAGTTGACCGAACTGATTGAGCCCGCTCTCTTCGTCCCCGAAACAGCCAACGGTGCGGACACCTTGCAAAGCTTCCTGGCAAAACAACAACAATTGGCGATTGTGGTAGACGAGTTTGGTTCGGTAACCGGAGTTGTAACGATGGAGGATATCATCGAACACATTTTGGGTAGGGAAATTTATGAAAAAGACGATGTCGCGGTAGACATGCGTGAGCTGGCCCGGGCGAAAAATGCCCAGAAGCGCGAAAAGGAAAGAATCCTCGCCCAACAAAAGAATGATTCTAAAGAAGACTCTTCTGAGTCTTGATAGACGACCATGACCGTCACTTATCAAGGGTCTGATTACTGGCTTCACGACCTGGATCCATTCATCATCCAGTTTTCGGAAGATTGGGGAATCCGCTGGTATGGGTTTGCTTATGTGATGGGCTTTCTGGCAGCTTCGTGGCTGCTCTCCCTATACTTTAAAAAGGGCAACTCACCTTTCGACAAGGAACAGCAATTCAATGTGCTTCTCATCCTGGTCGGGGGGGTGATGCTGGGAGGGCGCCTTGGCTACCTGCTGCTCTACGATCTGGACACTTTGCTGAAAACACCCTGGAAGATCATTGAAGTCTGGAAAGGTGGGATGGCCAGTCACGGGGGCTTAGTTGGCCTGGCTTTAGCCGTCATGTATCTGTCATTTCACTACAAGCAACCATTCTGGTTGGTGGCGGACATTGTCGTGACCCTCGGACCGGCCGGGGTGTTCTTTGGGCGCATTTCAAACTTTATAAATGGTGAGCTTTGGGGAACCTTTTCCACGGTTCGTTGGGCTGTGGTATTTCCCGATGCTTCTCCCTATGGCCTCCCGCGCCACCCAAGCCAATTGTATGAGGCCGCGTTGGAAGGGCTGTTGGTACTGCTTTACATTCAATGGCGATTCTGGGCGTCAAAAGTAACGACTCAAAGGCCCGGACACTTGTGCGGGGAATTTTTTGTTCTGTATGCTGTACTGCGCATCCTGGGAGAACAATTCAGGGAACCAGACGCCGGCCTCATCCTCGGCATGAGCCGGGGCGTCTTTTATTCAGTCATCATGCTCATGATAGGCATCGCGTTTATCTTGCGAGCCCGCGCCGGCAAAACGGAGGCTAACGGAACAGCATAACCGGGATTTTACAGCGGCGAATCATCTCCGTAGTGGTGCTCCCGATCAACAGTTGCCGAATACGGCTATGTCCGTATGCCCCCATCATAAGGAGGTGGATACCGGACTCATCCACGTAGCTGGAAATGACATCTTCAGAAACCCCGGGAAGCATTTGGCAAACCGGATGAATATCCGCATGTTTCAGTAACTCTTCCGCTTCACGAAGATGATGTAAGGCAAAATCCTCACCCTTGTCTTCGGGAACCGTCACAAGGTAAATCTCCAGTCCCTTGAACAAGCCTGAATTCGTAAGGTAATGGAGCGCTTTGTAACAACTGTCGCCTCCATCAAACGCCAACGCGACTTTTTCTATGGGCCTGAAATTGCGGGAAGTAACCAGGCAGGGTTTATGGCTGGCACGAACCACCCGTTCAATGGTGGATCCAATGTGTTCCTTGGCAAAGTCAGCATTTTCACCACGCTTGCCCAAGAGTATCAAATCATAAGGCTCTTCGAACTCCCGCAAGCTGTCTATAAGTAGCCCAGTGGTATGGTGAGTGTTAACACGGTCTGCCTGGCCGGCGTCGGCAAACACAACCTGAGCGGCCTCCAACAAGGCAGCAGCCTTTTTCCCCTCAAGATCCTCCAACTGGGATAAAATGGATTGATAGGGTTGAATACCCAGACTTCCGCTCAGATCAGCGATCAAAGGTACTTCATACTGCCGCAAGTCACTGACATAGAGAATATCCAGTTGAGCCTGGGTCAAACGCGACAATATCCATGAACCATACTGACAACAGACCTGACCGTAGGCTGAGCCATCAGAACAAAGAAGTATTTTAGACATACTATATTATAGTATTATCTCGGATAATTGCACCTTTTAGAATCACAATTACGTCATCACGCACGAAATAACCGTCTCCCTCTGTTTTATCAGCTTTGCCGTCGGGTGACAATGTGACATTATTACCGATACGAGCGCTTTTATCGATAATGGCGTTTTTGATTCGGCAATTCTTGCCGACACCAATCGGGGGAATACCATTCTTCAGGGAATCCTCCACCTCCTCGGACGTTTCAAAATAGTCGCCGCCCACCATGACGGTACGCTCGAGCTTACTGCCTTCCCTGATGATTGATCGCACTCCAATGGAGCAATCTTTCAATTC
>JAPUIL010000426.1 GCA_027297085.1 Verrucomicrobiota bacterium
ACAGTAAGAATAGCCGGAACCAGAGCCCATGCCGGAACCCCGAGCCAGGGGAGGGCAACAAGAACGGTAAGAAAAAGAAATAGCCGCCCTACCCACTCAGGGTAACCAGGGGAATTTTTTAAAAGCAGGTTTTCTTTTCTCAACGAAGGCCTGCTTTCCTTCCGTACCTTCTTCGGTCATGTAGTATAACAAGGTTGCATTACCGGCCAACTCCTGGATACCGGCTTGTCCATCGAGATCAGCATTAAAGGCAGATTTTAAGCAACGGATTGCCAAGGGACTTTTATTAAGAATTTCCGAAGCCCATTGAACGCCTTCGGCTTCCAGCTCTTCTACGGGTACGACCTTGTTCACCAAACCCATATCCGATGCTTCCTGGGCACTGTATTGCCGGCACAGGTACCATATTTCGCGAGCCTTTTTCTGTCCAACAATGCTCGCCAAGTAACTCGAACCGAAGCCACCGTCAAAACTTCCAACTTTTGGACCTGTCTGACCAAAAATGGCGTTGTCCGCTGCAATCGTCAGGTCACAAATCACATGGAGTACATGTCCACCGCCTATGGCATAACCTGCAACCAGGGCAATCACCACCTTGGGAATCGAACGAATGAGCCGTTGCAAATCCAGCACATTCAACCGCGGTACCCCAGCCTTGTCGATGTAACCGGCTTTTCCGCGAATCTTCTGGTCTCCACCGGAGCAGAAAGCGTACTTGCCATCAGTGTGAGGACCTGCACCCGTCAACAAGACCACCCCCACTTTGGGGTCTTCCCTTGCGTCGGAAAAGGCATCGTACATCTCAAAGACGGTAGTCGGAGTAAACGCATTGCGCCGGTGCGGTCGATTGATAGTAACCTTGGCGATGCCTTCAGCTTTTTCGTAGATAATTTCTTCGTAATCTTTTACACGGTTCCAGTTCATGATGATAAACATTTTTAAACTACGAAAGACGCGTTCACGCAGCGAAGCAAGAAGGCCTGCCAATTACGCAAAAAAACATGTCAGTTAACCAAGAACTTGAGAGCTTTCATTTTTCGCGGTTTTTCGCGCATTTCGTAGTTGATAATATTTCTATAGCAGTGATTGACTGATTTCTTTAAATATTTTTCGTCTGTATTCAGAATCCCGATGCCGGTCCGTTTCAACTTCAATTACCCGGATACCCGATTTAGGTAAGGTACTGACCATGCCGGGTAAATCATCCAAGCGATCAAGTTTAACATAGTCGCAACCGGTACTTTCTACCAGTGGTTTTAAGTCTACATCTTGAGGGGTGGCAAAGAACTCTTCAAATGGTGGCTCAAATTGGGAAACCGGCAAGTGGTTAAAAATACCCCCACCACGATTATTGATCAGAATAATGGTGAGATGTCCTTTGAATTTTTGACGAATCAACAATCCATTCGAATCATGCAAGAAAGCCAGATCGCCAGTCAGAAGAATGGACGGCTGATTTTCGAAGGCAACTCCCAGTGCAGTAGATAAAGTGCCGTCTATACCATTTGCACCACGGGATGCATACATTTGAAATTCATTACCATTGCTTGGCCAGAAGTATTCCACATCCCGTATAGGCATGCTGCTGGCTACAAATACAGGTGTTCCCGTTGGCAAATATTGTGGCAGTTTCCACGCTATACTTCCTTCGAAGGATTGTGCATCCTCCGCATTAAATGCAGCAGTAAGAGCATCGATTGCTTTCAAATGGAATTGCGACCAGTTATCAACGTAATCTCGATCCGCTTGTTCAATAAATGAGAAACAAGAAGCCACATCCTCAACCGGCACGTCCAGCACCTGCACAACGGTACCGGTCGGATCAAGATTCTTACCGGTCCGGTTAACATGATACATCTCACCAGCCGATTCCGTTAACCATTTTCGAAGCTCTTTGCTTGTAGGTAGAGGACCCAGAGCAATTACATATTCTGGTCGCAAAGTTTCCCGTAAATTTGAATTGCGAAGCAACAAATCGTAAGTCGTTACCAAACTCTTTTGGAGATGCGCGTAGTTCCTTACAGGCGAAAGCCCATCAGCCAAAACTGGCCAATCTGATTCTTGGCTGAGTTGTGAGACATGCGCGCAATAAGATTCAGGATCCTCCGGCATTTCCGTTCCACAAATTATGATTCCTTTTCGACGGGAAATAGAAATGGGATCACTCGCCTTCTTTTCCACATTTTGAGGAGCAAGGACGTTGCTAAAAAAACTTTCACCCAGTTCTGGTACAGCATCGGTAGAACCGTCTTCAATGGGCGATAATGGATCACGGAAAGGACAGTTCAAATGGACAGGTCCTGACAAAGCTTGCTTATAGGCAGCGACAATCTTGTGTTTTAAATTTTCCAAATCTCCCGGAGCATTATTGGGTAACTCCATCTCTTCTTGGAATACCGGATAGTTACCGTAGAGCCTGATCTGATCAATAGTTTGCCCCGCCCCACAATCCCTCAGCTCCGGCGGCCGATCGCCCGTTAATACCAGCAAAGGCACTCTTGATTCAGACGCCTCTATGACAGCTGGAAAATAATTGGCGGCGGCAGTCCCCGAAGTGCATACTAGTGCAACTGGTTTGTGGTTTTGCTTAGCCAATCCCAAGGCAAAAAATCCAGCCGATCGTTCATCGAGAACCGGTATGGCTTCAATGTTGCCATGCGCCGCAAACGCAACCGTCAAGGGAGCGGAACGGGAACCAGGAGAAACGACTACATGCCGCAAACCACATCGATATAAGCATTCCACCAAAACAGAGGACCACAGTGAATTTGTATTCGCTCGATTGATACTTTGCATACGGGTCAATCCATTACATGTCGAACGCCTACATAAACATTAGCATGCGGTCAATCCATGACCTCTCGCATGGCGTTAAACTTTAAATCTGTTTCAAGTTTTTCGTCTTCAGGCACAGAACCCCTCACGATTCCAGCACCTGAAAAAAGCCTTAACTTATTCTTTTTAAGGATACCCGACCTGATGCCTACCACAAACTCTCCATCGCCCCGGGCATCGAACCAGCCTATAGGACCGGCATAAGGTCCACGTACAAACGATTCATATTCAGATATTTTGCTACAGGCTTTTTCTCGAGGAGTACCTCCCACCGCGGGGGTCGGATGCAAATTCTGAATGATATCCAAAATGTGTACGTCTGTAGGTAGCGAAGCTTCGATCGGCGTGAAAAGGTGCTGCACATTGGGCAGTTTTAGGAGTCGAGGTCGACTGGCTACTTCCGGCTCGAGATTCAATTCTTTTAGCCGGTTGACGATTGACGACACCACCCATTGGTGTTCCCGGGCATCTTTATCGTTATTGAGCAATGCCGCCCCAAAAGATGCATCGTCGCCAGCTGAACTTCCTCGTCCGGTCGAACCGGCAATAGCATCGGCCCTCAAGCGACCATCTTTGACTCGAATCAACAACTCGGGTGTCGCACCCAGGAAAGTCCCTTCAGTACCGGCAGAATAGGAGAACGTATAACAACTGGGAAAACGGTTTCTAAGCCGGTCGAGAAAGTCTAGAGGATTGAGCTTTGCATCCGCCTCGAAGTCGATGGCTCGCGCCAATACAACTTTTTCAAACTCACTTTGCTCAATGGCTCGATTTGCTTCAGCAACTGCTTGTTCAAAAGCTTTAACACCACCCGCTTCTTTTTCAGCTCCCCACTGAACCCGAGCCACCGATACATCGGATTCATCTTTTTGGTAAGGAAAGGAAGAAAACCGCTGATGTGCTCCCAAAATTCGTTTTGCAATCAATTCGACTGGCGTATCCGCTTCCACGATACAATTGGCAATAGCCAAACTATATTGGTCTTTTTTGCTAACCTGCCAGATCGGAACGAACGCTTGGGCGGGGGGAAAACCAGACACGTCTTGCTCATCATCAAAAAAATTAAACGCACAGAAAAAATGGATGCCGCAATAGGGGTATTCGGTATTGCCGGTATATATGGTCTGCTCCAGCAACTGACCGGCCCAGCCTTTTATTTTCTGAAACCGCTTAGGACCGGAAGCAGTCTTTTGATAAACGTTCTCTATGGCGGCTACCGATTCATCCAATCCGGGATTTTCTAAGAAAAAGTGCTGGTTGGCTGGTTCGTACACAGCCTCGAGAACCGCCAGCGGGTCGATGTGAAAAACATCGAGGGAAATATTTACCAACTGAGGTTGGCCCAGTTCAGCAGCCCGTTTCCTGCAATCCGCTAAAAATGCCACCAGACCCGCAGGACTTTCCTGTCCGCCATAATTACTGATGGGAAAATGCTGCATCGGGCAGTCCTATTTTTCCGGTCGTGGAAAAAGAATGGTTTTTTCCCCAACCGATTTCCCTTCCAGACGAAAGTCCCATACCAGGTTATCTGAAAACGTCTGAACCGGTTCAGATCCAAGAAGCCTCTGAATCTTGTCACTAGTACTTGGCATGACTGGCCCCAAAACGATGGATGCCAGACGGAGTCCTTCAGCGATAACCGCCAAGGATGTTTCAAGCAGTGCTCGATCGCCTGCTTCTTCCGACTTGGCCAGTTTCCAGGGTGCCCTCTGTTCCACATAGCGGTTTATGGATCGAATGAATTGAAAGGTCTCTTCCAATGCCTGATGGAACTGGAAGCCTTCAGCCAGATGGACAACCTTACCGGAAGTTTCAGCCCAAAGGGTTTTAAGATCTTTTTCCTCATCGTCTTCTATCGAAGCGGCAGGAATCACGCCGTCCGTATAACGGGTGACCATGTTTTGTAGACGGCTGACCAGATTACCCAGATCGTTGGCGAGCTCGCTGGTGTAACGGCGGAGGAATTGCTCTTCTGAAAAATCACTGTCCTGCCCAACGTTCATCTCGCGGGTAACAAAATAGCGGAATGAATCCACGCCAAACTTATCGGCCAGATCCAGGGGATTTACGGTGTTGCCCGTGGACTTGGACATCTTGGCCCCCGAACTGGTCCAAAATCCATGGACAAGCAGGTGTTTCGGCAAGGGGATGTCGCAAGCCTTCAACATAATCGGCCAATAAATGCTGTGAGCCGGAACCATAATGTCTTTACCAATCACATGGTAGTCTGCCGGCCAGCGCGAGGTATCTCCTTCCATAAACCCAGATGCAGTCAAGTAATTGATGAGCGCGTCAAACCAGACATAGGTTACATAATCCTCGTCGAAAGGCAGCGAAATACCCCAAGCCAGTCGGGATTTTGGCCGGGAAATACAGAGGTCGTTCAAGGGCTCTTTTAAAAACTCCAATACCTGCTTCTGGCGGAACCGGGGGAAAATGAAATCTTCATTCTCTTGAAGGTAGCCGATCAACCAATCCTGATACTGACTTAGTTTAAAGTAATAATTCTCCTCTGAAATCTCCGACACTTCCCCGAAGATCTCAGGCCAGCTTCCATCTTCATTGCGATCTCTTTCCTGTAAAAACTGTTCCTGACGAGCGCTGTAGAAGCCGTTATATGGACCTTTGTAAATCTCCCCTTTGTCGAACAATGATTGCTGGAAATCTCTTACAACCTGTTTATGCCGAGCCTCAGTAGTGCGGATATAATCATCGTTGGAGATATTCAGGTTCCGGCAGAGCGCCTGAAACTCTTCGGCCACGGAATCACAAAACTCCTGAGGGGAGACTCCCTGTTTTTCAGCACTTTGCTGCACTTTCTGTCCGTGTTCGTCCAGACCTGTGAGAAAGTAAACGCTATCGCCCTTTGCTCGGCGAAACCGCGCCACGACGTCGGTCAACACTTTCTCATAGGCATGCCCCAGGTGAGGTGAGCCATTGGCGTAATCAATAGCTGTAGTAATATAAAAAGACTTCATAAATGCAGGAAAAAGAGCACCAGATTAGGAGTCATTTCAGGAAAGGAAACTGAAAAAAGGATCTTTTAAAGGGTATAGATTCAAATGACCAATACGCCCAAACCAACCTGGACGGTCAACCGGGTCTCCAATGT
>JAPUIL010000427.1 GCA_027297085.1 Verrucomicrobiota bacterium
AGACCCCACTTACCGGTCATTCCGGTTACATAACCTGCCTCTTTCAAAACTTCTCCCACCGTCACATCTTCAGTTTCAAGAGGAACACGCCCCTCGCCACCGCCCAATCCGACTACACCATACTTTCCAAAGTTCCCCCGCACGGTTGTGTGGCCCGTATGCAATCCCGTCATGAGCACCGAACGCGATGGCGCACAAACCGTCGAACCGGCATAGCAGTTTGTAAATCGAAGGCCTTCCAAAGCCATCTGGTCCAGATTGGGCGTCTGGATAACCGTCTGACCATAGGAACCAAGATCTCCATACCCCATATCATCGGCCATGATAAAGATGATGTTTGGCTTCGAGGATTCCGGACCTTTGCTACAGGCAGATACAAGAAGAGCCATGGCAACGAATGCCAATCTTGTTAGAGAGTTACATATTCTACGATGTTTCATAAACTTATTTTTAGATCCCCTTTTCAGATGTTCCCATAATACCAGAGATTGAACCTCTGACCCACAAAATGCATCATAATTGAAACCATTGATCACAGAAACCCATCCTCTGACCGAACTCTCCAGTCAGGAAGCAAGTTGTGATAAGAAAAGAGGCCGTATATTTGTTCATTCTAAAATCCGAAACTCGCACCACCATCGACCGGCAAAACCGATCACCTGGACGTCCTCCTCGTCTCGACCAATTTCGTGAGCGACAAAGCTGGCGCACTCGACGGTATACATGACGAGGACACAGTTTCTTATGCCCAAACGACCATCATCACGCAGGTAACCTTGCCACTCCGTTTTCATTGATAGATATTCTCCTCGGTAGGTGCTCCGGAATCGACATCAAAAGTATTGGAACGTTTGTCGTATCGACTTTTCACGTTTTGCAGATGCAGCCAATCACCGGGTTGGCAAGCCTTCCGGGCTTCGCCAATTTCTACTTCATACTTTAATATAAGATCGCCAGGTTGGAGCGCCTTGAGAACCAGCTTATGACCCAACTTGATGGGCTCGCTGATAAGCTGACTGGAAAGATTGTTTTCTCCTAATAATGCTACCTCACCTACTGGGAGATCTTCCAAGGCAGTAGCTACATTATCGTCGGAATGAATGACGAAAGTTCGGGGCATACGAAACTACACATTGACATGTATTTTCGTAATGTCACCCGGATTCGCAGCCCAGTCCTCCATAGCTTGTGGACCTTCGGCTAAGGAAACAGTTTTGCTGATAACCTGGTCCAAAGGAAGCAAACGCTTTTCCAGGTACTGGATCACTCGATCAAAATCTTCCGGCAACGCGTTACGTGATCCTCGGATATCAATTTCCTTCTTCACAAACAAACTGGTATCGTATTCCACCGGAGTTTTGGCGTATCCAATATACACTACGGTGCCAGTATATGAAACCGCGTCCACCGCAAACCGAAACGTAGCGGGCAGGCCCACTGCCTCAATGATGACTTTAGGTCCCAAACCGTTTGTCATAGCGGACAATTGTTCCGCCGGATCGCTCTCCATGGAATTTACAACCTCGGCGGCTCCACAAGCGCGAGCTAACTCAAGTTTGGAATCAGCCACATCCAGGGCAATGACCCGGGCGCCGGCATCTGCTGCCCCGGCGATTGCGCCCAGCCCGATGACTCCACAACCAATCACTGCAACGGTATCTCCGGGTTGAACCCTTCCCCGAGAAACGGCATGGAAACCCACCGACAACGGCTCTACCAACGCCAGTTCAGCGAAAGACAAATTGCTATTCGGGATAACTCGCTGCCAGGGAATCACCAATTCCGGTCTCAGGGCGCCATCCCGTTGAACACCGAGCGTTTCATTATTTTCGCAGGCATTATTGCGTCCGCTCTGACAGGCGGCGCACTTACCACAACTGGTATAAGGTGAAACTGTTACCGTCATGCCAGACTGGAATGAATCTGGAACTCCCGATCCTGTCTCCAGAATCACGGCCCCAACTTCATGTCCCGGAATCCGCGGGAAACTCACCATTGGATTTCTTCCCTGGAAAGTACTCAGATCAGAGCCGCAGTACCCCACTACTTTCATTTGAAGTCGAACATCACCGGATCCCAGTTCCGGACCGGCGGAGATTTCAGTTATCCCAATCTGGCCGGGAGTGGAAATTTGTATGGCGATCATTGAGGCTACCCAAAAGTTTCAAACTGTTGGGTTTATTCTCACCAAATAGAAAAGGCGGCACCGAATTACTCGAGTGCCGCCCAAAAAACTAACCAGCTTGAGCAATCGCCTGGACCTCAATATCCCACCCTCTACGGTATTTGCGCTGGATGTATTTCTTAAGCTCGGGCTTTCCGACGATTTCCATCGCTTCAGCATCCCACGCCAACTTTTCGTTTGGTGAACGTTGAGCGATAACACCCAAAAGAATGGTTTCGGTGAAAGGCCCAGCGTGGGCGAAGTTGGATTGGCATTTGACCACGTTACCAACAACTGCGTCATAAAACTCATCGTAGTTTTCTTCGTTGGTCGCACGAGGAATCGACTTGGCTGGCCAGATGAATCCATCCACAGCAGTCGTTGGGTTGATAACCCAGTTTTCGTTGTGGCGGTGGAAGAACAATTTTCCTTCTTCGCCTACGACTACGCAACCATAGTCATCGAAAGGACGACCGTCCAACACTTCGACTGACGGATGGTTGTATTCTTCGCTTCCCTTGACCAGCTTCCAAGTGTCGCGATCAAACTTCGCATCCAAATAACCATCGTACCAATTGAAACGAACGCCGCGACTATGGGTGTATTCGTTGGGCGCGAATTCCCAAGCAATCTTGGAGCTTATCGGAGGAGAAATATCGGTAGCACCGGACTGCTCGGCACGCACGTTTTTAGGAGCACCTGGCATCAAAGCCCAATATGGCAGGTCCATAATGTGGCAAGCCATGTCACCTAACGCTCCAGTTCCATACTCCCACCATCCGCGCCAGGAGAACGGTGCGATATTCTCATT
>JAPUIL010000428.1 GCA_027297085.1 Verrucomicrobiota bacterium
CTGGGACTGTATCCAGGACTACACAGCCAATAAGCTGTGGCCTTCCATCGAACGACTTGACCAAGTCGTTGCGCTGTTGCTCAAAGACTGGTGGGAAGATCCGAGGAAAGTTATCAGCTTGGTCGGAAACAATTGGCACCGTGCTTCAGCAAACGCTTCTGCCGTCTGAATTGTGCGCATTCTTTATGAAAAGTGGTATTATACATTAAAACATTATACTTATGAAAAACCTCTACTCTATTCTCATCGTATCTTGTATTTCTTTGACCCTTTTCGCCCAACGCGGTGATCTGAGTTCTGTCCAGATTAGAACTACCCATTTGGCCGGTAGCGTTTATATGCTGGAGGGCTCGGGTGGAAACATCGGTGTCTCGGTCGGAGCCGACGGTGTGATCATGGTCGACGATCAGTTTGCACCCCTAACTTCGAAAATTGTGGCGGCTATCCAGGAGATTTCTGATCAACCAATAAAGTTTTTAGTGAACACTCACCTGCACGGTGACCACACGGGTGGAAATGAAAACCTCGGCAAAATGGGCGCCCTGATTTTTGCCCACGATCTTGTTCGAGACCGACTCGTGAGCCGCACCAGAAACCGCCAAACCGGCGTATATGGTCCGGGTGCACCAGAGGGCGGATTACCAGTAGTCACTTTCAAAAACACCGTAACTTTGCCTATCAACGGCGAGGAGGTACGCGTGATCAAAATGCCGCCAGCCCATACCGATGGAGACAGCATTGTGAATTTCACAGGGTCCAACGTAATTCACATGGGAGACGTATACCGGACAATCACCTACCCTTATGTGGATACTCATCGCGGAGGCTCCTTCAAAGGAACCCTTGCCGCTCTGGATGCAGTTCTCGAACTCGCGGCCGAGGATACCATACTGCTCCCAGGTCACCGAGCTCCCTCTAACAAAAAGGAAATGCGCGCCTGGCGCAACATGCTAAAGACCATTGGCGACCGCGTTCAGGCCAGTATTGATAATGGGGATACACTGGAGCAAACACTGGCAAAAAATCCGAGTCGGGAAATCAAGACCCTGTGGCAGAGACCACAGGGTATGAAAGGCACAAACCTGGCGTCAATTGTCAGCCTTCAACCATTCATTCTCCTTACTTCGCAAAGACTGAGCGGACATCTTTGGTATTCTGTTCGGCAGCAAGCTACCTCCTACACTTCGTATCGCATATCTATGTGTAGGTGGGTGCTTGCTGCCGATCCGGTCTTTTCCCTCAGCTCACAAACTATGAAAACCAGTGGTTTTCAAACTTTCCATTCGGTCAGCGACCCCGTGGCCGAGAACACGGGGAATAACAAGTTAAATTAAAGTATATATTTGGAATCGAAGATCCGTTTAATGAATCGAGAACTCCTTCATTTCGAATTGTTAGCCGGGCCTATCAGATTTGGCGAGGAACAGATTCACTGTCCACAGATATTAATGAAGGAACGCAGCTTCTATATTTTGATTCGAAAGGATAGTGAGAAATTCTTTTTAAGTGACTGATTTTAATAATCGATACATTGCCAAAGTCATTTTAGTTTTTTCAGATCTGTTGAATCTAATTTGCGTAAATGAACGAAAATGACAGCAAAGAACACAGCCGTAAATTTGGTAGCTTTTTCCTATTGATTGGTGTCCGAGAGATGAGGATTATTCTGTGAATTCTAGCATCACCATATCATGCGATTCGAGCTGGATTTCCCAGTAATTCAAGACCAGTACCAGACTTCTCCGAGGAAACTTTCGTGGATTGCGAGGAAGTTTCCTTCCCTAACTTTCTACAAAAAGATGTTTGGAGTAGTGAAACGCGCTGCACGATTAGCAAAACAGGGTAAATATGGAGATCCTGAATGGTGCCTCAGCAGTTATGAAATACTTCGTGCACTAGAATCCGTAGGTACTCAGGCAATAATTGAAAAAATACAATCAGTTACAAAACAGAGTGGCCCGAGTATTATAATCGGCAACCACATGAGCGCTCTTGAAACTTTCCTTCTCCCCTACCTTATTTGCCCACACATGAAACTAACCTTTGTTGTGAAAGAGGCGCTCATTTCTTACCCGGTTTTCAAACACGTGATGTTATCCAGAAACCCGGTTGTCATAGCACGAAGCAACCCAAAACAAGATTTTCTAACCGTACTCAAGGAAGGAACGAAACGCGTTGAGGAAGGATATTCTATTCTAGTTTTTCCACAGACTACCCGCATGTTGCGATTTGATAGATCTCAATTTAATTCAATTGGAGTTAAATTGGCGAAAAGAGCCCGGGTACCGGTAGTTCCTTTGGCACTTAAAACTGATTGTTGGGGAAACGGAACCTTACTGAAAGATTTTGGCAAAATCGATCCGAGTCGCTCCATCAGGATTAAATTCGGTTCACCTATGGAAATCGTTGGGAACGGGAAGGCTCAACAGGAATTGATTGTTTCGCATATTGAAAATTGCTTAAACCAATGGAATTCCAATACTACTGACTCATGAGTTTAACCCACCACAGTTTTCTACCCGACACCCAAATCAACTAAATTACTTTCCAGTCACATGCCCATAAATCATCCCATCATCAAATGACTGACAATACATCACAGACCTTACCAAAATGGCCATTTTTGGCCGGAGACATCATATTAGTACTGCTTGCCTGCTTCATTGTAATCGCGTCACCAAAACCAATGACGGCCCTAACGATATTCGCCTGCGCGTTGAGTGTGATCTTAGGAATGCTGGTATTTGTCACACCTTACCTTATCGAACATTTAACTGCCCAACAAACTATCAAGTTGAAGCAGGTAAAAGCAGAAGAAACCCTTCTAAAAGCTGTAGATCTAGCTTCAGATTTACTTAATCGCACTGAAACAATTCACGCTGAATTGATGAAAAGTGTTTTGGTATCGAAACAAGTACCAGCAAAGTTAGAGGAAAAGGCTGAAGAATTGGCAGATCTTCTTTCATCTAAGGAAAATGAAGAGATTATTTCACTTAAAAATGAAATTGAAACATTAAAAGTGTTAGACTCCGATAAGTTAGCGGCGAGCGTTTCAAAATTCGGCAAGTTGATCGATTCATTGGATTCAATAACACCAGAACAAAACTCAAAATCTGTTATCGATCGGAATGAGCTTTTGAAGCTGTTCGAGTCCCAGAGAGCTGATTCAAGGAGCAATGCCGAAA
>JAPUIL010000429.1 GCA_027297085.1 Verrucomicrobiota bacterium
ACACAATCGGTTCCGCAGCGACCAGCTCAATGTCGTACTCGCCATCAATTCGCCAGGCTGCCAGTGATTGTTCAGGTGACCACGGAAGCCGTCGCGGCAGAGGCCCTTCACCTACTTCGGCCATCCCAGTATTGGTGGATGCTGCTTCAGGTTCCCAGGCTTCGGTGAAACTCGCGGTTGGCCAGAGTTCGAAACGCCGGATAAAACACTCGGCGCCTTCAGACTGAAGACAAATATATCCTTCAGCAGGGTTGGCGCCCCAAGCTTCATTGACCAATTCTCCGTTTATCAAAATACGGATGGTGTCACCCATACAAATAACTTCCATCCGGTTCCATTCACCGACTGGGTTCTCAATGTCTTTTGCTCCGCGATAGCCTTTTATATCCCTCCAGTCCGGATCGCGGTCCCGCCAATTGAGGCGTGCCGACCCGCTTGCAGGTAACACCAAGGTTTGGATTTCGCCGTTCGGTGCCCAAACCGTTTTGCCATTACGGTCCTTTCGTACTTTGGCAGTAAGCTCGATCGGTTTTCTATTTCCCTCGTTATCCGTTTCCACGAGTACCAGAATATCTCCAGAGCCACCCTCAATGAGCTGCGCTTCGATGGAATTCATCCAGGTTTCAGAATAGGCGCCGTCTTGGCCGAAGGCATGGACCAAAAGTCCGTTGTCACGTGCCCGTTCAGCGCGATAGCCACTGGTGTGCTCGCCCCATTTGTATTCCAATACCAGGTGATAGTCGCGGTACCTGGTATTGGTACGGATATATCCCCAACCCTCGCCGCTGACGTGCAACATACCGTCATCCCTTATGGACCAGATTTCTTCTCGTTTATTCGTCAGGGAACGTTCGGGATTCAGAAAGATTGTGAAATCTTCGAAGGAAGGATCATCGAGCAGACTGATTGGCGTGAATGGGGTTATTGCTTCTTGTGCGTTCAGACAGAATGCAAGAAATAAGATTGGGGCAAGGATCAGGTATAAGGGCTTCATGTATGTTTAAAAGTATGAGGGAATGGTATTTTTGTGTCTTTGAAATCGCTGGAAACGGCACTGCAAGGACACAGTGGCCCTACCTCAATCGTCCTGTTCCGGTAGGGCAATCGCGTCCTCGCGATGCCGCCAGATGAGTCAGAAAGAGATTCTGTGATTTCAAAATGCATTAATCCGAAAGGGATCCCAGAACTTGCGGTTTGGGATTGGCGACATAGCCACGCGGTCGTTGACCGCTGCCTGCTTGTCGAAGATCGCCTAGATCTCGTCGCGCCGTTTCGGCGAAGGATTCGAGACGTGCAACAATGTCCGGGTGATCATTGGCGACATTTCTTGTGCAGCTGATATCGTCGACCACGTTAAACAGAAAGGTTTCCGTAGGACCGGTGTGAGAACGGGGATAGCGCGGATGACGAATCGATTCCTGCAAGGAGACAAAGAGTTTCCATGGGCCCGAACGCACCGCCTGGAGCTGGTCGCGGTTGTAATAGTAGAAAACTTCATAGGGAGTCTCCGCGTTTTCCTCGTTGAAAATCAGGGGGCTGATATCAAAACCGTCAAGAGTCCTATCGGATGGTGGTTTACCTCCAGCCAGATAAGCAAAAGTAGGAAGAAGATCCATCGTGGTAGCGAATTCCTCGCAGACAGTGCCCGCAGGAATTTTACCCGGCCACCAGAATAGGGTGGGGACGCGGAAGGCACCCTCAGCAGTGGTATAGCCCTGCCCGAAAAGAGGTGCGTTGGTACCACGATAAGGGCCGTCCGGTGCCGTGACCATCGGGGAACCGTTATCGGAGGTCCAAAGGACGAGGGTGTTTTTATCGAGGCCGAGCTCGACGAGTTTATCGAGAATTTGCCCAGTGGACCAATCCAGCTCTTCCACCGAGTCACCCCACGGACCGGCTTCCGACTTCCCGCGAAATTCGGGGGAAGCAAAGGGCGCGCGCGTGGAACCCGGCATGGCATGCGGCAAGTAAAGAAAGAACGGACGGTCCTGGTTTGTTTCGATAAATGCGAGTGCACGCTCGGTGTATCGTTTGGTAAGAAGATCTCGATCAGCGGGAGCTTCGATGACGCGTTCGTTTTCCATCAAGGGAAGCGGAGGCCATATGGAACCATCCGGTTCCCAGGTACGGGCCGTCATGTCGTCTGAGTAAGGGATGCCGAAATAGGAATCGAATCCCTGTCGAGTTGGCAGGAAAGGCGGTTGGTCGCCGAGATGCCATTTCCCGATGCAGGCCGTGGCGTAGCCTCTTTCTTTAAGAATTTCGGCAACGGTAATCTCCTCCGGATTCAGGCCATAGGAAGAGATAGGCCGAAGCACATGTTGATCGCGTTCGTTCAGGTGCATGCCAACACGTTGGGCATAAGAACCAGTCAAGGCCGAAGCACGAGACGGTGTGCAGACACCCGCTGTGACGCAGAAGTGAGTGAACTTCCGTCCTTCCGCAGCCATGCGGTTGAGGTGCGGAGTTTTAATGGTTTTTGCACCAAAGGGTTCGATGTCTCCATAGCCCAAATTGTCGACGTATATGAAAATGATATTAGGTGGAGGCTCAGTTTGGGATGGCTGCTTTGAGCAGGCCACAATCAGTAAACTGAATACGGAAAGGATAAACACCCATATTGAATGTGAATACGCTCGTGACTTAAAGGGATGGTCCATGGTCTTCCACTTGTTATTCAAGGCAATACCACCTTGGTGAGCGAGACCTTTCCCAAACCAGCCCGAAGTCTATCCCAGCATGTCCTTCAACAGATGCCCGTGAACATCGGTCAGTCGCCGATCGATTCCATTGTGGCGCACTGTCAGCTGCTCGTGGTCGATACCCAACTGATGAAGAATCGTAGCATGAATATCGTAAACGGTCGTGTAATTACTGCGGTCAGCTGGCTTAAAGCCCCACTCGTCACTCTCACCGTACGTGCCGGGCTGGATTCCTCCGCCACACATCCAGTTGGT
This sequence comes from Verrucomicrobiota bacterium, assembly GCA_027297085.1. Taxonomy (GTDB): domain Bacteria; phylum Verrucomicrobiota; class Verrucomicrobiia; order Opitutales; family UBA2995; genus UBA2995. The sequence continues at coordinate 2,958 of JAPUIL010000429.1, forward strand.
GAAAGCGAAAGGATTATGGTCGCGCCCCAGGCTTCCCTGCGAACAGGGCATGCGGCCAAATTCGGTAGTCCATAGGATAATGGTGTCGTCCAACATACCACGTTGTTTGAGGTCTTTGATTAAAGCAGTGGTGCCATGAGCCATTCCGAGGGCAAGGGGCTCGTGATCGCGTTTAACATTCTCGTGGCTGTCCCAGTTTCGCCGGGGGTACCCATTGTCATTGCCACTCCAAATCTGGACAAAGCGAACACCTCGCTCGAGCAAGCGACGCGCCACCAGGCATTTACGGCCAAAGAACTCGGTTTCTGCTTTTACATTGATCACGCTGTCGTCGACTCCAACACCTTCTGGCGCGAGCCCATACATGTCCTGGATGTACTGCGGCTCGTTGGACAGATCCAAGGCATCGGTGGCGCTCAGTTGCATGGCACCGGCCAATTCATAGGCACGAACCCGGGCGGTTAAACGGTTGTCCCCTTCCCTATCAGCGGCATGCGAGGCATTCAAACGGTTCAAAAGATCCAGTCCGGCTTTATCGCTCTCAGGGGTAATGAAATCGCTATCCGGTGCAAGCAAGTCGGCGATGGGTTTTTCATTGCCAGGCCGGATGATGGTTCCCTGATGCAAGGCCGGGAGAAAGGCGGTACCCCAGTTCTTGGCTCCGTTGGATGCGAAACCGCGGTGGTCGGGAAGGACAACGAAGGTGGGAAGATCGTCATTTTCACTGCCGAGGGCGTAAGACACCCAGGATCCGGCACTGGGGAAGCCGGGAAAATTAAAGCCTGTGGTTTGTAAAAGCGTGGCCTGGCTGTGCACCCCCGTCTTGCCGACTACATTGTGGATGAAAGCCAGGTCGTCGACCACCTCACCCAGAGGCGCAACGATGTCGCTCAACATTTTCCCGCTTTGGCCATAGGGATTGAAAGCCCAGGGACTGGCAAAGGTGGCACCGGGACGACTTTGAAAGAGTTCGACCGCTTCACCCGGATCCCAGGGTTGACCGTCTTTCTTTTCCAGAAGCGGTTTGTAATCAAAGGTGTCCACATGACTGGTCGCTCCGGCCATAAACAATTGGATGACCCGCTTCGCTCGAGCTTTGTGGTGCAAGGGGTGAACGAAACCGGTAGCGGCAAACACACCATCGCGAGTGAAAAGACTGCCGAGAGCCATACCGCCTATTGTGCCGAGAAAAGATCTGCGATTCATATTAATCGAGATAGGTAAAATCGTTAAGATTAAAGAGGACGCGCGCCATGCTGGCGGATCCGTATTCTTGAAAATGAGAACCCAACAAATCACGCTCCATGGGGTTGGGAGGACGGCCCAAAGCCAGGAGAGAGGCTCTCTCAACAAGGGCATCCGGAGTTTCCAGCCCTTCATCAGAAAGTCGTTGGCTCAACCGGCGCGACATGGCTTCGACCAGGACGTGATTCCACTGGGTGAGTGCCTGTAGGGCGGAGGTAGATTCATCGCGGACCGGAACGCTGATAGAAGGATCGGCACAGTCCAAAGTTGTCAACATCGGTTGCGGTTGAGAACGCACGACAAAGCGGTAGACCGAACGCCGGTGGGACTGAGGGTCGTCCGGGTCGTGCAAGTAATACTCATAATGAGGTGAATGCTGAGGTTTCTCGATAACGAAGTCGTAAAAGCTGGGGCCACCACGCTCCTCCAGTTTGAGAGCTCCGCTCACCGCCAACAATGAATCCCGAAATTCTTCTGCGGTAAGCCGGCGACGATCGGCCCGCCACCAGTACTGGTTGCTGCCATCGATGGTGGCGTTGGAAGCATCATATTCGCTGGAGCGGCGGTAGGTTTGGCTGGTCACCAGAAAGCGCACCATCGACTTGATTGATTGCTTCGGATCATCCCGCATACGTGCAGCCAAATATTCAAGCAGTTCCGGATGTGTGGGTAACATTCCCATACGGCCAAAGTCATTAGGTGAGCCGGCCAGGGGTTTACCAAAGGTCCATTGCCAGAGACGGTTGGCAATAGAACGCCAGATGAGCGGATTGTCCATGCGGGTCAGGTAGCGAGCCAGCTCCGCGCGTGCCTCACCCTCCTTCCATTCATCCGTGTCAAAAAAGGTTTCCGATACTCCGTCCCAGAGTGGCAGGGCACCCGGGGTCATGGCTTGACCCGGTGAAGTCAGGTCGCCTCGGTGCAATAAATGGATGGGCCTTGGATCGCCATTGGTCGACATGAAGCGGCCTCCGCTCACCCAGTTGGTATTGGCGGCATATACAACCGAATCTGAATTCAAGGGCTTCAACTCTTCCTGGAGTACTTCCAACTCTGCGATTATCTCCTCTTTGCGCGCTTCAATTTCCGGTGACCGCATCTCCGCCAGGATCCGTTCCTTCTCTGCTGTCAGCCTTTCCAATTCTTCAAAAGGCGCACCGTCGGACAAAGCCCGGAAGTAAATGCCGTCCACCAGATTGGCCGCCCTCCAGTGCTCCTCCTGTTCCATGCTATCCGAGGCAGTTACCAACTTGTTCAAGGCGAAGTTTTGATTACCAATCGCATTGACCGCCTGCAGTTCACCCAGGGCAAACAAGTAGCTGGTTTTATAATTTGCCAACCGTGTGGCAGTCATCCGGATGTAGCGAATGGCCGGTGCTCCCACATCCATGGACACGGTTCGCGAACCAGGATTCGGTTGATCCTCGCCCATGGCATTCCAAATCCTACGCACACCTTCATTGAACTCCGGATCATTGGACCCCTCCACCCGGTAACGCAGCGGAAAGCCGTAGCCTGCGCCAATGCCATTCGCCTTATCGTAAGCCGGAATGAGGTAGATCTGCGTGGGCTCAATGGATTTACCCAGATCAACCTGCAGCCATTTTTCGGTATCGGGACTGGCCGCCATCAGAGAGTGGTACCCGTATCGCGGCTCCTGTCCGGAGCCATAAGTTTCCTTGATTTCCGCAATTCGGCGTTCAAGGCCTGAGACCCTGGCATTCACCTCCCGGTCCAACTGGGTGGTAATTTGATCCTGCTCCACCCTGAGGTCATTGATTTTTCGAACGATGACCTTGCGCTCCTCAAGCTGCTCAGTCGTAAGGCCTTCAAAAATACGGTCGGTGCGATCCACCGCAGCAAAGACGGCGTGAAGGCGATAGTAATCCTCCATCATTATGGGGTCGAACTTATGGTGATGGCATTGAGCGCACTGCACGGTGGTGCTTTGAAAGACGTTGAAGACGGCCGAGATCATTTCGTCGCGGTCGAGGTGCTTGGCGATCCGGCCATCGAGTTTGTCCTCTCCGACTTCCCAATGACCGACAAAGTCCCAGGGTCCAGCGGCCAGAAAACCCAACCCGATCACACCGTCCGGCTGACCGGGATAGAGGACATCACCGGCAACCTGTTCCTGCACGAATTGCTTATAGGGTTTGTCTTCGTTGAAACTGCGAATGACGTAATCGCGGTAGTGCCAGGCGTTGGGGCGGAGTTTATCCTTATCGTAACCGTGGGTCTCGGCAAAACGTGCCAGGTCAAGCCAATGCTGCGCCCATTTCTCTCCAAACTCAGGGGAGGCCAGGAGCTGGTCCACCCGGTTTTGCCAAACCGCATCCCTCGCTGAGGCTGAAGAAGCACCGTGGAATTCATCCACAAATGCGCCCACTTCTTCCGGAGAAGGCGGCAATCCGGTTAGATCGTAAGTAAGACGGCGAATCAAAGTAACGGGATCCGCTTGACCGGCAGGGGTGAGATTTTTCTCGGTCAGTTTTGCGTTAATAAAAGCATCGATTGGATGCGAAGCATCGCTCTGAGGAACTTGCGGCCGAACAATCGGTTTTAACGACCACCAATCGAGGTCCCGTGGACGATTGTCTACCAGGACACGATCCTCTGGCCATTCAGCCCCTGCATCTATCCAGGCACGTAATAACTTCACCTGATCCGATGTAAGCGGGTCACCCTCTTCCGGCATGTCCGGAGTTGTTCCGCTAATCATATCGACTAAATAACTTTCGGCAGCTCGGCCTGGAATAATGGCATCCGGATGTTCCAAGGCCAACGATCGGGTCTCCAGAACTAAATCGCCTTCCGCATCCTCCTGGTTATGGCATGACAAGCAACTTGCCTCCAGGATTGGGGCTATATCAATTTCGAAATCCGGCTCAATTGCCAGGCAGGTCAAGGTATGAAAAACGAATGTTCCAAAGCTGAATAAACTGGAAACAATTCGTAATCCCATGTCCGAAATCCTAGCTTTTCTATGTTAACTGTCGAGTGCGTTCACTCTTTGCTAATTTTATCAATCTTTGGCGCGGACTGAATAAATCCCCCAAGTTGCGACATCGAGTATATCGCAGGCCTGT
>JAPUIL010000043.1 GCA_027297085.1 Verrucomicrobiota bacterium
TTCACATGTGGGACCTGATCTTCCGTTACCAAGCTGATGGCGGAAACAGGCACATTCGGATCATTGACCACCTGCTCCAATAGCAAAGCAAACTGCTTGAGCATCACCTCTATACGTTCCGCATTAAAGAGGTCAGCACTATAAATGATCCTTAAATTTACAATCTTCTCCTTAACAGAAATATATAAGGTTAGATCGAATTTTGAGTGGGCAATTTCATGAGAAATATTGGATACCTGCAAATCGGCAAAAATTGCAGAACCTCCGGCCAACTCTTCCTGCATATTTACCAGTACTTGAAACAATGGATTGCGACTCAAATCTCGCTCGGGATGCAATTCGTCAACCAACAATTCAAAGGGCATTTCCTGATGTTCCAACGCCTCTAGAGACTTATTTTTTATGCGATTAAGAAGTTGGCCGAAAGTCGGGTCGTCCGATAAATCGGTGCGAATAAGGACCGTATTAACAAACAACCCAATAATTTGCTCTTCCTCCGAGGAGTTACGGCTGGCCGTCGGCATGCCCACCACGACGTCTTTTTGGCCGCTTAGCCGAGAGAGCAAAACTTGAAATCCACTCAACAATGTCATCAATAAGGTCATGCCTTGCGAGACGGAGAGTCTACGCAAGCGCTTGACTAGACCTTCGTCTAACTGGAGACCTTCAATGCCCCCTCTACTGCTTAGTTTTGCAGGCCGCTGTCTATCAGTGGGCAGTTTTAATGGCGTAACACCGCTGAGTTCATTTTTCCAGTAATTTAATAGACGCATCCAGTAAACCCCCTTCAGTTGCTCCCGTTGTCTGGTGGAAAATTCAGCGTACTGCATAGGCAATTCAGGCAAGTGTAATTCTTTGCCAGCCTGGTAAGCCGTATAGAGCGCTTCTATCTCTCTCCAGAGAATTTGATGGGACCACCCATCTGAGGCGATGTGATGCTCGGTAAGAAGCAGCACAAAATGATCTTCCGCCAATTTCAATACGGACGAACGGATCATCAAATCGTGTTCAAGATCGAACGGTTTCGATGCCTCAGCAGTCACACGGCGGGTCACCTCCAAACCTTGCGCGTTTTCATCTAAATGGCATAAATCTACCACCGGCATTTCAAAGGGCACGGGGGGTTGAATTACCTGCATGGGTTCTCCATCAATAGATTTGAAGAGTGTTCGATAGGGCTCATGCCGCTTTACCAAGGTTTCCAATACGCGACGAAATGCCTCAACATCGAACTTCCCTCGTAAACGCCGCGCGAATGGCATATTGTAAGCAACAAGTTGGTCATCCAATTGCTCTAAAAACCAGAGTCGATACTGGGCGTATGACACAGGATACGTCCTGGATTCAGATTCCGGGACAGCTTCACTTACAGGTGATATATCTTCCTCGACGAGCACTTCAGGTTTGTCAGTTAAACTATTTGTGCCAGCGGCATCCCGACCAGGTGCAATAAGCTCGGCCAGTTCTACTATGATCGGAAAATCAAAAAATTGCTTAATTGAAATCTCCACACCCATGGAATCCCGAATCATGGAAACGACCTGAAAAGCTAACAGAGAGTGTCCACCAAGATCAAAAAAACTGGTGTGAATGTTTGGCGACTTAATGCCTAAAACTTTGGACCAAATACGAACCAGATCTTTTTCAGTGGGAGAGCGGGCATGTCCTGCTCCATCTATACCTTGAATCTGATTGAGCTCTGGTTTCGGCAACGCTTTTCGATCAATCTTCGCATTGGCAGTCTGCGGAAAACTATCGAGGAATACAAAAGCTGCCGGAACCATATAGTCAGGTACCCTTTGCCGTAAAAATTCAAATAACTCGGCGGTGTCAGGGGACTCGTCTGAATCCTCTGGTATGACATAGGCAACAATCTGCTTATCATCGCCTTCTTTATTCCAAACCTTGGCAGCACATTCGCGCACTTTGGGATGTTGAGCAGTAACAACTTCAATCTCACCCAGCTCGACACGGAACCCCCGTATCTTTACCTGATTATCCATTCTTCCCACATACTCGATTCTACCATCAGACCGCCAACGGCAGAGGTCCCCACTTCGGTACAGGCGGCTTCCGGCAACGGATGAGAATGGACTGGGGATAAAACGATCTCCTGTCAACTCAGGCCTGTTCAAGTATTCACGGGCCAATCCACGGCCCCCAATCAGCAACTCGCCAGGCACTCCGACGGGGACCAACTGGTCATGTTCATCTACGATGTAAACTTCCGTATTCCCCACAGGCTTCCCGATGGAAATATTATCCGAATTATGGATACGTGTTATAAGAGAATAAACAGTTGTTTCAGTAGGCCCATACAGATTCCAAAGCTCACGGCAACGGGGTAAAATCTGATCAACGATGTCAGGCGTTAACACTTCTCCCCCCGCCAATGCCTTGATCTTCTGATCACCCGTCCAGCCTGCATAGAGGAGCAATTTCCACATAGAAGGAGTGCCATGCACGATAGTCGCCTGGCAGCTCTTCAGGAGCCGCACGAGTTGATGCCCATCGGCACGCATGGAGTCCGGCATGATCACTAATCTAGCTCCAACAGATAAAGGTGCAAACAACTCAAACACTGAAATGTCGAAGGATATGGTGGCTACCGCTAGAAATACGTCTTCTGCCACAAGGCCAGGACGGTACCTGACACTATTTAACATATTAACGGCAGACCTATGTTCAATGACCGTGCCCTTGGGTTGACCCGTTGAACCCGAGGTATAAATAATATAAGCACTGGAATCGGAGGAAACACTTGGAAGTGATTCGAGTTCTACGGAGTCCCCAATCCACTCATCCAAATATAATACTTCGCCTTTGCAGGATGCACACAAGTCTGCCAGGGATCTTTGGGTAACCAACAAATGCACATCGGCATCCTCCAAAATCAAGTCGAGACGGCTGACAGGATAATGAGGATCCAACGGTACGTATGCGCCCCCAGCCTTTAAAATAGCAAGCAATCCAACCAGCATTTCAATGGACCTTTCAATGCAGATCCCCACCAATACCTCAGGTCCTACGCCCAAGGACTTAAGATGAGTGGCTAACTGTTTAACTCGCAGGTCAAGTTCACTGTAACTGAGCTCCTGATCTTCAAATACAACGGCAATAGAATCCGGAGTCTTCCTGGTCTGTTCCTCAAAGAGCTCATGTATACACAGGTCCTCCGGACAGTCCTCAGGTCGATTATTCCATTCTTCGAGGAATTGTTGCTGCTCTTCAAGGGTCAACAGGGGTATTTTCGAAACAGGATGATCGGGATTAGCCAACATCCCGTCGAGAAGTGTAATATAGTGATTGGAGAATCGCTCGATGGAATCCGGGTCATATAGATCCGTATTGTAAGAAATTATACCAGACCAGGCATCCCCATTAGGAGAAAGTGCTAAGGAGAGGTCGAAGTGTGTGGTAGGTTTATTTATGTCAAAGCGGGAAACCTCCAATCCCTTGAAAGCAGGGGGTCCCGCATCCGCATTCTGAAGTACAAACATCACCTGGAAAAGCGGATGCCTGCTGAGATCCCGTGCGGGATTAATTTCTTGGACTAGTTTTTCAAATGGAAGTTCGTGGTGTTGAAAAGCATCCAGTGAAACATTTCTAACTTTCTTCAACAAGTCGCCGAAACCGGGCTCAGCAGACAAATCAGTTCGCATGACCAAGGTATTAACAAAATACCCAAGCAGTTCCTCAAGATCTTGCTCCTGTCGATTGGCAAAGGGGATGCCTACTAGAATATCCTTCTGTCCGCTATAACGGGAAAGTACTGCTTGAAAGCAGGCAAGCAGGGCCATAAAGGGAGTGGCTTTTTCAGCACTTATAAAGGCGCGTAGGCGGGTACTCAAAGCCGATGATATCAAAAAGCTATACTTGGCGCCTGTGTAGGTCAGTTGTTTGGGTCGTGGCCGATCTGCAGGTAACTCGAGAATTGAAGGATTCTTCAATTGGTTCCTCCAAAAAGCTAACTGGTTTTCAAGCGCCTCGCCTTGAAACTTCTTTTTTTGCCGAACAGCATATTCAGCATATTGCATCGGCAGCGGATTGAGCGAAATCTTCTCGTTGGTACAAAACGCATTATAGTATTTATGCAATTCAACTTCAAAAACACCTCCAGACCATCCGTCCCAGACAATGTGATGAACACAGGGCAAGAGGACGTGTTCATTTTCACCCCACACAAAGAGGTTCACTCTCATAAGAGGTAAATTTTCCAAATCAAAAGGTTTTGTCCCTTCCTGGATTAATATTTTCTCTC
>JAPUIL010000430.1 GCA_027297085.1 Verrucomicrobiota bacterium
ATCTGCCATTGCCTGGGTCGCGTTTAGGATCAGGTTCAGGATCACCTGCTGGATTTGACCTTTGTTGGCTTCTACGACTAGCTGATCTGTTCCTGCCTCAAAGTGTATTTCGATTTTGTTTTGAATGAGCTTTAACCTGACCAGCTGCATGCTTTCTTCGACCAATGATTGCAGGTTCCAGTGCGAGTGCACAGTCTCGGATGTTTTTCCAAAGTTGAGGACTTGTTCCACGATCGCTTCCAACTGATGAATCTTTTCATCGATGATGGTCGCGTCCTTTTTCCGCTGGTCCCCGTCTTCGAACTTTAGATCGAGGCTGGCAAATAGAAGTTTGATTACCGTTAGTGGGTTGCGGATTTCGTGAGCAATCTCAGCCGCCAATAGTCCAAGGGTGATAAGCTTGTCGTTTTTTTGCAGGTGCTCCTCGTTTTCAAACATCAGGGAGTATAGCCGCAGGTTTTGAATGGCTACCGCACTGAAGCTGGCCAGGGTAGTGAAGATCCTTTTTTCGTTATTGTTTACCCGGTGTATTTTGTCTGAGTAAGCGGCTAACATTCCGATCACTTCTCCTTCCCAGAGAATAGGTCGGCAAATCATGGAGATGAGGTTTTCACCGTTTACAAGGTCCCAGAAATGTTCTTCTTCCGATTTCCGCAAATCAACCACTTCGATGGAGCGCTTGAGTTGCATGGCCACTCCGAAAGATGAATCTTCCAGATTGAGCTCAGGATATGGATCATAGGACCGCGATGCACCTTGAATGGAATGAATTTTGAGGGTGTTTTTCTGGGGATTCACAATCAATAGCATGGCCAGCCGGCACTGCATTATTTTGTGGGTTTCCCGGGTAATGGTCTCCAGGAGCTCGTCCAGATCCAGTTTGGAAACAAAGTCCTGACCCATCGAGATGAGGGCTTCCAGTTGTTCTGACCGGTCCTTCAATGTGCGAATCAACCAGATTTGTCCAACGATCTGCATGGTTTCCTTTGCTATAATTTCAAGGGCTCGTTGCGTTTTTTCAGAAAATGCGGCTTTCCGGTCCGAACCTATGGAGATCACTCCGGTTACCTGGCCTTGCTCCTCCATGGGGCAGGCAAGTTCGCTCTTCACCCGGTCGGAGATTTTAAAATACCGCGGCTCATGCTCCACATCGTCGATCCTCAACGATTTTCCGTGTAGCGCTACCCAACCGGTGATACCTTTCCCGATTGGGAGGAAGACCTCTTTACTATAATCAGGTAGCCCGCGATTGACTTCGATTTCGAGGTGCCGCGTGTCCGGATTGATCAGGGCAATGCTGGCCGAGAAAGCTGCGAAATACTGTTGGACTACTTCCAGGATCGATTCCAATGCGGTTTGTGGATTCTCTGCATTGCCTCCAATTACTCGGATCCGGTATAAGAGATCTATTAGCGCATCGCGCTCGTTTGCTTTGGTCATGCTACCCAACCGGCTTAAGTTAATCAGAAGCGATAACTTTGTTCAGGCTGTTTTTGAGAGCAATCAAATTGGTATCCTTGGTGGACTCCGTCTTATCCCTGGCATTTTCAATATAAAAGGTGTCGACTGCAATATTCCGTTCGGTGGCAATGCGGGCAAAAGTCATATCGTATCCTTTTTCGAAGATCACTTTGCCTAAATAATATAGAAGACCCATTTTGTCGTAGGCCTCAACTTCCACTACTGTTTTGCCCAGTTCCAATTCTTGATAGACTTCCACAGTCTGCGGAAATGGAGTATGGGTGTGTTTATCCGATTTGAACAACTTGCTGGTATCTTGTTTCTTTGCGGCTTCCTGGATGTGTTTGGTCAGGTCTTCATTTTTTACTACGGCCAAGTCGAGTGCTTGTTCGAATTTTTTGCGGGCTGATTTGCTTTGTACAATTCCCCCCTTGGCGTCGCACACATAGAAAGTATCGATGGTAATATGGTCCATCCGATTGATGGCCTTGGCGCTTACAATATTAAGGCCTGCCAGACTAAAGGATCCCGCCAATCGATGAAATAAACCAGCCCGATCCCAAGTGACGATTGTAACAGCGGTGTGGCCTCGGTTGAAGTCATCCGTCCAGTTCAGCACCGGTGCCAATGCCGCCAGGGATTCAGCTTCACTAATGTTTTTCAATAGTTGGTTGACTTGTTGGATATGGATCACGATTTCCTCGATGCTGTTGTGCACGAAGTAGCGTTCAGGTAACAGGTTGCAATGTGCGTGGATCTCCTCCTGCGACACATCGGGAATTTCAAGGGTAAACAATTTTTCGTAGATCATGGCTTTCTGCTTCTCCAATTCCTTTTCGAGACTGTGCTCAGATGCCAGATGGTCCCGGGTAGCGGCAAATAGTCGATGGTGGAGCATGTCCTTATAACTGTTCCAAAGGGACGAAGAAGTTCCTCGTGCGTCGCAATAGGTATGTACGAACAGGAGGCTAAGTTGTTTTTGGTTTTCAACTTTTCGAGCAAACGACTGAATATTTTGTGGGTCATCAATGTCGTGGCGCTGCCAGAATCGTGCCATTTCCAGATGATTGCCTATAATAAATAAAATTTCTTCGTGCAGCCGGGGATCAATTCCCATGCGGTGCAGGATTGGCTTCGAAATTTCGACTCCAACTTTAGCGTGGCCTTTAATGCCAACTCCCTTGCCGATATCGTGCAGCAGCAGGATGAGGTAAAGCACGGAAGGATCATCCATGTTGTGAACTTCGTCCCGAAAGTAACGAAGGTCTTTAGAAGTATCGGTTATCACCCGGTCCAGGTGTTTAATGGTATTCAACACATGAATATCAGCCGTGTAGCGGTGGTAGTATTCGTGTTGAACCAGGCATGTAAGCGTTTCGAATTCGGGAATAAATTTGCCCAAAACGCCGAGGTCATGCATGCGATTGAGCGTCGGGTGGACATTGCCCAATTCGCCCAAAATGGAGCGAAACGTTTCGTTGGCTTCTGGAGAATGCACGACGGTGTCGTCAATCAGATCCAGGGACCCGGAAATAAGATTGGTAAGATCAAAGTCCGGTTCTACCCCCAGTTGCTGGCAATGACGGAAAACGCGGATCAACCGAACGGGGTCCTCCTTGAAAATTCGCCGGGTTTCCTGAGTGAGCTCTTTTCCGCGGACCATAAAACCATCCATCAGGCGGGGTCGTTCCTTGCGCCTCGAGTTTATAACTTCTCTGAATGAGATGCGCGATCGATCAGGCTCCCGGATAGCCAGCCGCTGTTCTAATAGAATAGATAGCTTGAAGATGTTCTGAGCATGCCGGTAGTAGTCGCGCATAAACGCTTCCACCTTTTTCAGAGAATCCTCCTGCGGGTAGTGAAAACTTTTGGCGGCCGTGAATTGAAGTTCGAAGGTAAGCAGGTCGGTCAAGCGAGCGCATTGAAAATGCACCTCGTTGCGAGTCCGTAATAAAAAATCGTAGGCCTTCCGGAGGCGATTCCGCTCCTCCTTAGACAGGTAACCATGGTCAACCATTTCCTTCAACTTGGCCGTTCCGAGTCTGATCTGCCCCATCCACAGCAGGTTGTGGTAGTCGCGCAATCCGCCGACCCCGTTTTTGATATCCGGCTCTTGAATGAATACCGTGTCGCCGTATTTCTTGCGGCGCTCTTTTTGATCTTCCAGGCGCTCGATGATGTACTGGTGGGTATTCTTATTGCAGAAATTCTTGTAGGCTTGGTCAAATACCTGGAAGAGGTTTGTGGAGCCCGCGACCAGCCGGGACTCCAGCATGGCGTTCTTCGACTGAACGTCAGCTTTGGCTTCCTCCATGGTCTGCTTGATTGTGCGGGTGGAATGCCCCACCTTAAATCCCAGGTCCCACAACATATAGAGAATACTTCCCGTAAACACTTCCTGGAATTTGGGTAGAATTTTGGCCCGTACCTTTTTTGGGTATAGGAACATAATATCTACATCGCTGAACGGACAGAGCTCAGCCCGGCCATAACCTCCGAGTGCCAGTAGACCCGTTGCAAAAGGAAGCGCTCCGTATTCGGCTTCGAAGGCTTTCAGGCTATAGTCAAAAAGATGGCGAAGCAGATGGTCGATCACATCCGAGCGGGCTTTGGCCATCTTCATGCCGGAAGTTTGGTTGTCGTGCAACTCGCGTAGTTTGCGGTTCTCCTGATGCATCCAATTCTTGTACAATTCCAGTCGTTCTTTACGGGGAGTATTCTCCGCTGCGTAAAGCCTGACCGATTTGGTCTTAGTTGGATTTTTTTCAGCAGTTTCAGGCATCGATGGTAGGGAAAAGGTGTACGGACAAGGACTCAAAGCGCAAGTTTTCTCGATCCTGTTCCGGTTCCGGCAAACCGCTTGACTTGGTGCAGGCGATGGGAAACCGTCTGGGTTGTTAAAACGTAGTGCAACCAATTCTTTTATTATGGCAGGCGTAGGCAAACTACTCAAACAGGCGCAGAAAATGCAGAAAAAGATCGAGGCTTTGGAGGCTGAATTAGCCACTACCACGATCGATGTATCCAGTGGTGGAGGTGCGATCAGTATCACCATTGCGGTGTCTGGTGATATCAAGGCCATCCAGTTGGATCCTGAGTTTATCAAGGAGGAAAAATCCTTCGTGGAGGAAACACTGGTTACCGGTGTTCAGGAAGCGATCGATGCAGCCAGAAAAGCCAAGGAAGAAGCCATGGGCGAAGTCACCGCCGGTATCCAAATGCCTGGTTTCATGTAGACCGCGAACGTTCCCACCATGACCCCGTCTTTCGACCACCTGGTAAAGCAGTTGAAAAAGCTGCCCGGTTTAGGGTTTCGCTCAGCGGAAAGAATTGCGCTTCATGTGTTGGTGGAGCAACCGGATCAAATGTCCGGCTTGGTCCAAGCTCTGGATAGTGCTTCCAAACGGGTAAAACGCTGTGTGCGTTGTGGCAATTTATCCGAGGAAGAACTGTGCGGAATTTGCGAGGATTCCCGCCGGGATGAGAGCGTGCTCTGCGTCGTGGAGCAAGTGCCCGATTTATTGGCGATTGAGAGTTCAGGTTCGTTTCGCGGGCTTTACCATGTCTTGCATGGCAAATTGTCGCCGATCAAAGGCATCGGGCCCGATAAACTGAATTTGGAATCGCTGGAAAAACGCTTGAATGAAGGAAAGCACTCGGAGGTCGTATTGGCCTTGGGGAACGATATCGAAGGCGAAGCTACCTGCTATTATATTATGGATACGCTCATTGGGGAAAGTCCGATCAAGGTCAGTCGCATAGGATTTGGCTTACCGAGTGGGGGAGGAATCCTCTACGCCGATCAAATCACTTTGAAGAGCGCTATGGATGGCAGACGCTCGTATCATCGATGACCCGCATTTCTCGCCGGATGGATGCAAAGGTTCGGTATAGATAAAAGAAGAAAAAACAGTCTGGTTCCATGCCCCTCTTTTGGGATGTGAATTTCACTCCAGGCTACATCCAGAATAAGATTTCCATGATTGATCAGATTGAGCAGCTTGCCAACCACCAGGGTCACTTTCAGCCCGTTCATCTAAATGGATTTGGTTATAGCTGTCTTTACCCTGTTGTTTCAAAAAAGCGAGTACCGAGGCCGAAGGCCGACAGCGAAGCGAACAACAAGGGCTTTTTTAGAACGCCACTTTGAGTGAGATTTTAAAAATCTATACTAATATCCATAACACACGGGTTATTATTGAAATAGAACCTGCACTTGGGTG
>JAPUIL010000431.1 GCA_027297085.1 Verrucomicrobiota bacterium
ATTGGTGGAGGAACGGTTTCCAGCTCCAATAGCCGAGTATTCTCAAAATGGTATATCCCGGTGCTTGGCTGCATCTTCAGCCAATAGGGCTGAGTCAAAGGTGAGTCCTCAGGTAGTTGAAACTTTATATCCACCTTCCGAGACATGTTCGAAATGAGATCAATATCCATATTTTCTGAACGTTTTAATCCCATGCTGGCTGGCCAATGATCGCTATCAAAAAGTCTGGCCTCCAAGCTATTTAGCTTTGCGGCAACCGGGGAACGATTGACCAGCTCGATCTGGAGAGTTGTTTCTTCCCCCGGTGTTAAATGAGAAGAGGGAGCCCTGGCCTGGAAAAATAATCCCATAGCCGAGGCGATCAGGCTATGAAGCGTTTCCCGCTTCGCACGTGTTTTTCTCGTTACGGGCATAGAGTCCAATAGCGCATCCACCTCCAGCAGGCTTTGAACTACCTTCCATGGAGCAGCGTGATCAAATGCTTCGATCGCCTCCTTTAAAAGACCGGCAACTTTTTCGCCTCCCTTATAGCGAGCCCAGGTCGTATCAACTCCGTTTATAAAATTACCATCCGCCGATTCCCCATCCAACAAAACCAGTCGTTCGATCTGCTCATCGCGCTGACCTGCCCGTCCGAATCCTTGACTCTTGTGCATGCTTCGGCTGCGGGCTGCGATTTCTGTGTAGGAGGTTCCCAGGTACGGATTGTATTTCCCAATTTCCAAGGTAACGATTTCACGTTGTTCGTTTTGCAAACCACCCCCGCCGCGTCTTCCATATCCGTTCCAGAAAATGCGTTTGGCCTGGTGGGTATCTACCTGCTCCAGCTGTTCCGGAAACTGGCTTGGGTCTGCTGCTAGCTTGAATGCCTTTAACGCCAATTGCGCCGAAACGGTGTGATGTCCATGGGTTGGGCCTGAATCTGGATTAAAGCGGGTGATGATTACATCCGGCTTGAATTGACGAACGGCGTAGACCACGTCTCCCAGGACTTTCTCCTCCTGCCAGTTTTCCAAGGTGTCTTCCGGGTTTTTAGAATAGCCGAAATCGCGAGCTCTTGTGAACAGCTGCTTGGCTCCATCGATCTTTCGTGCCTGAAGCAGTTCGTTTGCCCGGATGAGGCCGAGATTTTCCTTTAGCTCAGGTCCAATGAGGTTTTGTCCACCTCCGCCTCGTGTGAGCGAGAGGTAGGCTGTTTCCAGCTTTTCCTCCTGGGCAAGGTAGGTCAGCAAGGCCGTATTCTCATCGTCGGGATGAGCCGCGATGAAGAGGACCGATCCAACGGTATTAAATTTATGAAGCTCCAGAAGCAGCTCTGAAGAGGTCATTGATTGACCAGAAACCAGAGTTGAAATCAACATAGGGGCAATAAGGAGTACCGATCTAGAAAAGGGCATATGAAAAAACCTAAATTGGGTAGGAAAGGGTAGTCTTTGTTTTTATTCCACCATCTACCAGCCAAAATCTGGAAATATTTTGTATACGCTGATCCAGGTAGGGTTGGCTCGTCGAGCCAGCCGTTGATCGGATACGGACGGCTTGGCAAGCCGTCTCTACCTATACGACAGGTCAAGTTGTAGATGCTTGCCTGCCTTCCAGATACTTCTAGGTTAACCATATTCTCATGTCTTTTATTCGCCTAATACGTCTAACATCTGCTTCCTTGGGTTTGGCCCTTCTCTTGCCAGTTCTCGCCCATGCTGGCTTTTCTGTTTCAGGCACATTGCCCCAATTAGCGCCGGGGACACAGCTCCAACTGCTACGCGAAGATTTGGACAAACGTTCACAAATCCTCGAAGGTGAAATAACTGTCCAGGCCGATCGCTCCTTTGATGCAAACTTCACCGGCGAACCTGGCGTCTTTAGTCTGGAACTTCTGAATTCACAGAAAATCCCCCTGGCGATTGATTGGAATCAAAGAATTTCCATCGCAACGGATCTCTCAACTGCAATCGGATACTCGGTAAGAGGTTCAAAGGACACTGAGGTCTTACACGCCTACGAATCCTTTCGAAAAGAATCTCTCGCCCGGCTTGTTTATCCGCCACGCGCAAAACTCAATCAGGCCACCGCAGCTGGAGCTTCCGCTGAACAACTGGCTCGGCTCGCCCAAGGCGAAGTTGACGGTTACAGTACTCATCGCCGTGAGCTCAATGACTTTACTATTGAAAAGGCCGGTACCTCGATTGCTCTCTACGCCACCTCGCTACGCTGGGACAGCGATTACCGCGGGGATGAACTTCAGCAACTCGTCGATGCATTTGCCAAAATTCATCCCGATCTAGCCATTACTCGCAGTATGCAGGAACGTATGCGAATCTTTGCTCTAACCGCGGTAGGGGCGACAGCTTCGCCTCTTTCCGGCCAGAACCTCGAAGGGGAAACACTTTCACTGGAGGACCTTCGAGGCAAGGTTGTGCTCGTCGATTTCTGGGCCTCCTGGTGCGTGCCGTGCCGCGTTGAAAATCGTCATTACCCCGATCTTCTGGAAAAGTATTCCTCCCATGGATTCGAAGTTTTTGGAGTCAACCTCGACGACAGTCGCTCCAAAAACTTCGAATCCATGGGGACGGGCTTCCAGGCAGGACGGTGTTACCTGGCCGCAGATTTCGGATTCACTTGGTTTGAAATCCCCGCACGCCACTGCCTATAATGTGTCTGCCTTGCCCATGAGTTTTTTGCTGGATAAGGAAGGACGCATAATCGGCCGAAATCTTCGGGGTCCGCAGCTTGCCGTAAAGCTTGAGAAACTATTCGGCGATTCCGGGGGAAACTAATGTATTGTCATTCCCAAAAGATTGGCTCACGCGAAGTCGCGAAGAACGCTAAGGAAGATTTTGGTTAATCGCTTTGCGCCCTAGCGCCTTCGCGTGGGTCAATCATGGCATTTCAAAATGTAGGACCGGCTTTATCGTGTCGCCGCGTAAACAACCCGCCCGCTCAGATAGGTCCGCACTACCTCGATCCCTTTAATATCATCTACTGGACAGCTCAGAATATCACGATCGAGAATAACGAAGTCCGCCAGCTTGCCAGCCTCCAGCGATCCCGTCTCCTTATCCTGGAAAAGCAGGTAGGCATTGTTTACTGTGTAGAAACGGATTGCCTGCATGCGAGTCAATGCCTGTTCCGGATGCAGCTGACCCTGGTAGTCCCGCGCCTTGCGGGTAATCGTCACCCACATGCCTAGAAATGGATTGTAGGGATTGACGGATCGAAACGAACCAATCTTTTGCATGTGATCGCTTCCCCCTCCCACCATCACCTCCGCATCGAATAGGCTTCTTAAGGGTTGAAAGTAGGCCATGCGATCATAACCGAATTGAGCGGAGAGTGTTCGTGTATCGAGGTACAGCCACGCCGGCTGGATATCGGCTGAGATACCCAAACGGGCCATGCGAACAATCGCATCCTGGCTCATGAAATTGCTATGAGTAATGTTAGGCCGTGTGGCTCGAATTGCCATTTCATTGCCGACGTTTTCGTAGGCACCAATCAACGCATGGACGGCGCCATCCCCAACACTGTGTGCCGTAAATTGCAGGCCATTCTCGATGCAAACACGTACCGCCGGGACAAGCTTCTCTTCGGTGATAAAGCGAAGCCCTCGGTATTCCGGATCGTCGATGCCATAGATTTGACTGATACCCCACGGCTTCCGCAAATAGGCGCTTCCGGTTAACATGCCGCCGTCCAGAAACATTTTGATGCCCACGATCTTGAGCATAGGATCACCGCCTTTGAAGAGCGGTTCCTGGGCGATCTTTTGTATTTGTCCTACTATGTTTTCAATCGATTCCGTGTATCCAACATGTCGTGACATAGAAATCCGGACGGTTAATTCACCTTGATCATGCATCTTCCGGTATAGCGTCATTGATTCGCGCGATGTGCTTCGGTCCGCAATACTGGTTATCCCCACCGAATTGTAGTCCGTGATCAACCGACGAAGCTGGTCATAACGATCCTGGTCCGTAGGATTTTTGCCCGTCGGCGGAATCTCAATTATTCCACCCCAACCTCGAACAATTCCGGTAGGTTCGCCCGTATCAGCATGTTTCTCGATTTTACTTCCGGGTGGCGCCTCAAATTTCTTGTCGATTTTAAAATGTTCGAGCGCCAGCGAATTCATGGAAGCATCCGGACCGGTGCGAAATATTACCGGATGGTTCGGCGCTGCCTGGTCGAGCTCTGCTCGTGTGGGATAACGTTGCACTTTTAATCGGGTGATAAAAATCTGTTGCAACACGATCCAGTCTCCCTCCGAAACGATCCCAGCCCGTTGCTCGATGTAATTTAAGACATCCTGGATCGTTTTCATCTCTGGCACTTCATGATCAAACTCGAACATGCTGGCACCAGTTGGGTGGGTGTGAGAATCGATCAATCCCGGTAAAACCGCGTTGCCCTGAAGATCAATTACCTCCGTTGCCGAACCTTTAAGGGCCAATATCTCTTCATTGCTGCCAACGTTCAGAATCCTCTCGCCAAGAATAGCCATTGCCTCCGCGACGCTGTCCTCGGCGTCAACCGTGACGACCATGCCGTTGTGCACAATGAGGTCCGCAGGTTGTGTGCTGACCGAACAGCCTGAGGAAAAACACAGGAAGATCGAGAGGACTGATAGCGACCAGGAGAACAACCACGGGCGGGGTTTCATAATAAATAATTCTGGTTAAGCTACTCTACATAGTCGAGCCCTGAAAGATAAACTGCTGGAGGCAGTTTCAGAAGTGAGGTGGTGTCAGTGTTCAGGTGTCAGTTAATTCATTTTCTTGATCTTGCCGTGTCCATCCTAGCCTAACAGGCGTAGTTGGAATCTTAATCCACCTCGCCTGAAGTGTGCAGTATAAGTTAGACAACGGTTCTGACACCTGAAACCTGACCAAAACCCCAACTCTTACCCTTTCTCTTCTGAGGTTTCCGACTCACTCCAACTTCTTCGCGGCGATAAATTCGTATCAAAAAAAAATGGTGAAAACGAAACTGGCTCTCCTTCGGCTCCGCTGCCGGGCTTTCACTCTCATCTTCGAGTTTCTCTTCTGTGCTGAAAGTGCTCTACAACGAAATGAGGTCCAACCCATCAAATTGCTCAAATCATTTGACCAGAGTAACGAGCCTAAAACCGCCGTAGATCGCAAACGTGGCCAGACAGGCATCTGCGGCAATTTATGGCGAACTTCCAAAATCAAGTTTGCACGACTCCATTGATCGCGTATGGGTCTTTCTTCAAATTGCTATTGCCCAGGTGCTGGACGGCTCTTTTTCTACGCTCTCTATGAATATTTCTTTCTCTAAATCCCTTCTTATTATCTTGCTCGCGGTTGCGATTGTATTCGCCGGTTGTTCCAAAAAGCCCAAGACGCTGGTGGCTCGGATGGAAACAAGTATGGGTACGATCGTGATCGAGCTTTTCGAGGAAACCACTCCGCTGACAGTGGAAAATTTTGTGGGACTGGCCGAAGGGACCAAGACCTGGACGACTCCGGAGGGTGTAGAAAAGAATGAGCCTTTTTATGATGGCCTGGTTTTTCACCGGATCATCAAAGACTTTATGATCCAGGGAGGCTGCCCTCTCGGAACTGGCACCGGAGGTCCTGGCTACCAATTTCAGGACGAGTGTTATGCGGGATCTCTCGTTGATATTGAAGGTGAAATTGCCGACGAAGAAACAGCTAGCCAGGTATTTTCGCAATTGATTTTGCCGCACATTCAGGAGAATCAAGGCAGCAGCACTATCCCGGAAATCTCTGAGCTCTTCAACTCCATGCAAACCGCTCGGTCTTACCAACCCTTGGTTGGAAAAACGGTTGAGGAACTTCAAACCCTCTTAGGATCCACTGTTAAGCTGACTCGTTTCGAGCAGGAGCTGGACCCGATCTCTGGCGAACCAACGCTGCTTGGTAAGGTCGAATACGGCACCCTCTGCATGGCGAATTCCGGTCCCAATACCAACGGGTCGCAGTTT
>JAPUIL010000432.1 GCA_027297085.1 Verrucomicrobiota bacterium
CGAGACCCTTGCATTCAACTCTTTTGGGGTGAAGACGTAGGCTACGGAAATATCCTGGCCCCGCCCGTTGGAAGGCCAGATCTTTGAGCGGTCTGCTTTTATGACCGCCGGGTAGGTCAGTCTGTCCTGTAGCCCATGAGATTCTTCTACATCTCTTACGATAACGGTTTTGGGTATGGGTACTCCGAACGTACTGGCCAGATCATAGGTATGGCTTTTTGAGAGAGCCAGCGCCAGGGCTTCGTTGGAAGCCATCGCCAGACGGGCCAGCCCTTCGACCGAATCCCGTATTTCCATCAACGGACAGATCGTCAGATCCGTAACGGGTATGACCAGCGAGTAGGAACGCTGCTCTAGTTCCTCCAGCAGGGCCTTCTGGAAGCCCGGGAGATCCTCGAGCGGATCCGGATAAATAAAATGGCCACTGCAATATTTCGACAGTGCCGCGATTGGATTGGCTCTGCTGGACCCTACCTCGACTCGAAGCCCCTTTCTTCCGAGCGAACGGACAATGGCCAGGGCCGACTCCCTTTCGCCGTCCAAAACCAGCACTGGCTTCAGATTCACGCTCTTCCTCATGCGTTTTTCTTGCCTGCGGACTACCGTGACATGTTGTGGTAAACTTTCTCCACGCTTTTGCAAATTTTCTTCCGCGAAGTCAGACCGCAGACAGCACTTCCTCACTGATTCCCTGTGCTGAAAGGTAATATCCCCGGACAATCTTATCGATTACATTCACATCATACTTTTCTGCGACCAACCGCCTCGCATTCTCTCCTATCGTTGCTCGTACTTGCCGGTTTCCTAGCAGGTACACGCATTTAGCCGCAAAATCCTCTTCGTTGTCTGCTACAACGATCTCCTTGCCATCAGCGGCGCCGATCCCTTCAACACCCACGGCCGTCGAGACAATTGCCTTCATCATCGCCATTGCCTCCAGAACCTTGATTCGCGTGCCGCCCCCAAAACGGATCGGTGTCACGACCAATGCAGCTTTCCGATAGAACTCTCGGGTGTCACTTACATCCCCAACCACACTTACTCCATCCAATTGGGTCACCATGGATAAAGCGTTTACCGCATTTCTTCCCACTGCTAAGAAACGGCAATCCGGCATTTTCTCCGCAATACGTGGGAATATCTCCTTGACAAAATAGATAACTGCATCAACGTTTGCACTGTATTTCATATTTCCGAGAAACAGAATATCGTGTGGGGACTCATCCTCAGGTTCGCCCGGCTGAAAATATTCTATGTCAACACAATTGGGGATAATCCAGGGATTACCTGAAAGCCGCATATTGAGGATCTTGTCACGATCTATATCCGAGCAGACGATGCATGCATGGAATGGCGGCACGATTTTCATTTCGTACCGCTCCAACCGTCGAAAATCAAGATTGTGCAGATATCGCCCGACAGCCGTCCGGGGGCGGACCGAGGGCCACTCCAAAGAACGACGGATAACAACCGAGTCAATGTCATCCAGATCAAGCACGGTATAAACGCCGCACCGCTTTATCTGCTCGAGGGATTTGTAAATAACATCTGCCATGACGAGCCTGCCAACGTGGAGGATGTCATAATCACTCCATCTAACAGAACTGAGGTATGACGAAAGGAAATTAGAATTATTTCTCACCACCATGCCCTGATTTACGTAGATCGGTTTTCGAGAAAAAACAAGTGGGATCATCTTGATACACCTGTTACCGGAATCGAGCAAGCGATGGTGAGGACTAATCCAGTCAAAAGATGCATCAGGGACAGGGATATATTCTGAGCAGAGCGTTGTGATACTGCGTAAATCTTCGGGATCCACGTCGGGCGGGGTTCGACACACTAGGGTGACATCACCGCAGCGTGAGAGGGATCGAAGCAAAGAGGAGGTTCGAACTCCCAGGCCACTCCACGGGCGGGGAAAGTAGTTTGATAGGAAAAGGATTCTTGGTTTGTTCAGTTTCCTCAACGGTATTTTATCCTTCTATCCCACTCACAGGTAAAAGCCTAGAAGGGCATCGGTTGGTTTGGACTATATTCATGCGATCTTGTACCATTAAATCGCTTCCCCAGGCATTGCACAGATTGGCTGAAGGCTATCAGATCGCGTTACCCCAGAGACCACCTGACAGATCGTCTGGTGGAAGATTGACAGGTTGTAGCGGGTCTCGACAAGCCGCCGACCCGCTTCTCCAAGAGTGCGACGTGCTGACGGATCTCTCATCAGTGTCAGGCAGCGCGAGGCGAAATTCGCCGGGTCATCGGCAAGATAAAGGTGGATGCCGTCTTCGACTTGCAGTCCTTCCGCACCAATGCTGGTCGAAACCACAGCCTTCCGGTTGGCGAAGGCTTCGAGGATTTTGACGCGAGTCCCTCCGCCGACTCTGAGCGGTACAATCACCACACCACACTCCTCGAAGTATGGGGTAACCTCCACAACTGTACCGGTGACTACAACATCGAAACCGTTGTGGAGGGCCTGAATCTCCTCCGGGGGCTCTCTACCAACAATGTAGACGTGGGCGCGCGGTTCCACCTTGCGGATCTGTGGAAGGACCAATTCGCAAAAGAAAAGTGCCGCATCGACGTTCGGCGGGTACTTGAAGTTACCGACGAACAGCAGGCGGTAGGGATTTTCAGGACCCCCACCGGGTGCTCCTTTGGAAATGTCCACGCAGTTTGGCAAGACGCGCAACTTGTTGTATCCAAGGATCTCTCGGTCGCCTTCCGAACAGACCAACACACGTGCAGCACGTCTGCATAGGCGCCGCTCAAGAAGCCGGTGCTTCCAGAGTTCTACGTACTTGAACATGATCGTCGGATACCAGGGCGTAACGCTCAGCATTCTCCATTGCACCCGGTGTTCGAGATCATCGAGATCCACAACAACTTTTCGCCAGTCCAGAAATGGCAACAGCCCCGCAACCCATCCCTTTGAGATCCAGACAAGATCAAACGCTTCGACTCCAAGTAACCGGGCGAGCCGCGCTAGTTCCGAGGCATTCCGATTTCTCACGCGAACGGGGTCGAGTGTGCTGATAGCAGCCCAACAGTCTTCCCACACACTTGTCCGTCGCAAAGGCGCATATAAACCTCTCAATTCCGTATCCGCATCCACGGTAACAAGATCTCGACACCATGGTCTGCAATCCTCTACCAACGCTTGGTGTCGATTAGACGCGAGCGTCAGCAGGGTTACCTGTCCGCACGACGCCAGTGCGTGAAGCGTATTGAATAATCGTATTCCTGTCCCGGAATGTCGGGGCGACGGCGGTACTGGAGTGATGTACAAGATTCTCATGGTTGGCTCACAGGAATTTAATTTGAATTATTCCACAGTAAATGGTACCGCCTCCTTGAGGTGTCTCGGTGAAGGTAGGGTATATCAGCCTATCGGGTAGGAGCAGAATGGTTGCGTTTAAGCTTGATTTTAAGCCAGGACTTCAACACGAATTTCAGCCTTCTCCAGTTCGGGTCAAGCATCCATGTCCATCGTGCTTGGTTAAATCGTCCCTCGAGGCAACCTTGTGAGTCCAATTGCCACGCACTCGTTTCTGCCAAATTCGCCAGGCGGGAGCGCCAATTAGAGCTGGTATCAGTATGAAGCCACGTCTGAACTCTTTCCAGGCTTAGTAGCGTCAACCAATAGCGTTCACGAATGTCTGATGCGTTGACCATTTGCGCGCTTGTGCCTGACGTGCCGTGGATTCTGAAGAGCCCGTATGCTTGGCTAGTACAACCGACCCTCCCGATGGAGCCAATTCTAAACCACATGTCCCAGTCAGTGACATAATTGAGCATGGTACAAAATCCTCCCACTTTTTCATATGCGTCCCGCTTAACCACCAGACCGGCAAACTGTCCTAGTTGTTCGACCGCTTGTCTAGGAAGGAAGTCATCGAGCAGCGTGCTCCCATTGGGGGGCAACGGCCCGTACATGCCTATCCAACGATCTTCTTCGTCTATGAATATGACCTTACCAAGAACCATGACCACATTCTCATGGGATGTGATTATATTTTTGCAAGCGTCGTAGAAACCTGGCAGCACCATGTCATCGTCGTGCAGTATGTGGATCCACTTACCTTGGGCTCGCTGAAGACACGCATTAAAGTTTTCGATGGGTCCAACGTTTTCTTCGTGACGATACAGGTGGACGCGACTTCCACCGAGTTCGTTCACTACAACTTCTGGATCCCCTTTGGTAGAACAGTTGTCGATGACTTCGATTTGCATCTCATCTGGACCAGGATCCTGGAAAAGAACACTCTCAAGCGCTTTCCGCAGGTAAGACAGGCGATTGAAAGTCGGGATCATTACAGACCAGAAGGGGCGCAGCGTGCCCCCGGAAACGGGCGCGATGCTCGG
The DNA here is from genome assembly GCA_027297085.1 of Verrucomicrobiota bacterium. Taxonomy (GTDB): domain Bacteria; phylum Verrucomicrobiota; class Verrucomicrobiia; order Opitutales; family UBA2995; genus UBA2995. Next base: position 4,369 of record JAPUIL010000432.1, read on the forward strand.
TATATGTCGCCCAAGCTCTTCAAGTGATGGGGGCTTCGGAAGTTTTCGAAACATCTCTGAAGTGTGTTCCCTTGTCCGCTTACTCTATGGTAGATGCGGCGAGTTACGAACGTTCATGTTTGCTCAGGGATTTGGGAAATATGTATAGAACTGCATCGCCAATAAAGGGAGCCGTGAAGGAACGATTCCCACCACCTGTTATGATTCGCCCATCCATAACTCTACCGGTTCTGGGATTGAACCACTCCACAGAAAAAGGCCCCGATGCCGCTGACAGATTCACTGTCACCCTACCGCCGGTCGGCAGGTAAACCAGGTATTCTGAACCCGGGTTTGCCAAGCAGTACTGAGTAGAAGCTAGATCGCCTCGAGGTTCCATCGACGCGAGGGTCATCCGTTGCGCATAGGCAAGGGTGTATCCCATATTCCGGCGCGTGAGTTCCCACTTTGAAGCCTGCGTGTTGGTTTTACTGTAAGGGTCCATAAAAATTGGATTAAGTCCCCTTGTGAAACTCTTCCACACCCATTTGCGATCCCCTCCAACACCCCAGAGATGGTCCGAGTCACTAATTATGACCTTACTCCCATTTGCTGCCGGCGGATTATCCTTGTAGCCTCCATCGGCATTGGGAGAGACAGCCTCGGCGGGACTTTTGAATAAGTTTGCGTTGGTTCCCGGGTTCTTGTCGTCCCACTGAAAGGTCATGAGAACAGGATGTTGCTTTGGTTTACTTGTCTCATAGTTGCGAATGTAGTTGATCATGTGATACTGCCAATTCGTCGAGTCGCCGTGGCTCTCGTTCGATACATCATATAGGATATTGTCCAAATCATTCACCGTCTCCACAACCTTTCGAACATAGGCCTCTTGGAATCTGGTAACGGCCCGATTTTCTAGCGTGTGGATCTCTTCACCTTCTCCATCGCCGTCTGTATCCCCATTGATACCATTGATGTTGTTCTCCTTATGA
>JAPUIL010000433.1 GCA_027297085.1 Verrucomicrobiota bacterium
TATGTTGCTACTAACTGGGTAGGTCAAAAAGGAACTCCTTGTAATAGTTTGAAAACCCGTTTTGATCCCCCGACCAAATGACCATCGAATTCACAAAGATGCACGGAGCCGGAAACGACTTTGTGGTAATAGACAATCTCGACGGCAGGCTCGACCTGACCACCGAGCAGATTGCCTATCTCTGTGACCGGCGTTTTGGAGTTGGGGCCGATGGTCTGCTGCTTCTGGAAAAGGGGCCCACCGAAGAGCTCGACGCCCAAATGGTCTATTACAATGCCGATGGATCCCGTGCGGATATGTGCGGAAACGGCGCCCGTTGTTTTACTTCGTTTGCCCTGGCTCACCAGCTGGGACTCGACGGACGTCTCAAGTTCCGCACCGACGCGGGTGATATGGAAGGGATTGCCGAAGATGGTTCCATCTCCGTGCAAATGACCCCGGCCCGGGATACCCAATTGAGCCAGCGAATAAACCTACAAGCCGGTCCGGCCACCGTTCACTACACCGACACCGGAGTGCCGCATGTGGTGAAATTTGTGGATGATATCCAAGCAGTTGACATCAAGGCAGAAGGGGCCGAGCTGAGATTTCACGATGCCTTTCAACCGAGAGGAGCCAATGCAAACTTTGTCCAGATCAAGGACGATCTGGTTTGGGTACGCACCTACGAACGTGGTGTGGAAGATGAAACCCTGGCCTGCGGAACCGGAGTTACCGCCGCTGCGATCCTATCCCACTTAGTTCATCAAGTCGAAAAGCCAGTAAGTCTGCGCGTATCCGGAGGCGATACCTTGAAGGTGGATTTCCGCATCGAAGATGACACGATCGACCAGGTAACCTTAACCGGCCCAGCCAAGGCGGTTTACACAGGCACTGTTGAAATCTGATTCCATTCTGAAGTTCAGGGCCATTTGTTTTGGTCGAAAAATACTTTTGCGCCGCCAAGCGGAAAACGCCTTCATAACCCTATCATGAAGAATCTACTCATTCTGCCCTTAGCCGCTGTTCTCCTGATTTTCGGCTGCAAAGCCAAACAAGAAGAGGCGTTGGTCTTAAAAGTCCTCCTGATTGACGGCCAAAACAACCACAAGGTCTGGCCCGAATCGACTCCAGTCATCAAACAGATCCTGCAGAATTCAGGACGATTTGAAGTCACCGTTTCCCGTACACCACCCGGCGATGGCAGAAAAACAAATTACAATGCAGCTCAGCCTACTGTGGCAGACATGCCCGAAAACCTTCAGGCAAAATGGTTCGACTGGCGCCCCGACTTCAGTCAATACGACGTAGTAGTTTCCAACTACAACGGCGTGCTCTGGCCGGAAGAAGTATGTTTGGATTTTGTCGATTTTGTGCAGAGCGGCGGTGGTTTTGTTTCCATCCACGCGGCCGACAACGCTTTTTCCCAATGGGAGGAATATCAGAAAATGATTGGCGTAGGTGGCTGGTATGGCCGCAGCACCGGTAAACATGGACCCAAGGTGGTTTGGGAAAATAATCAATTGGCTCTGGACCACAGCGAAGGCAAATGTGGAGCCCATGGAGCCCGCAATCCGGTACTGGTAGAAAATCGCAACCAAAACCACCCCATCACCAAAGGCCTACCCGACAAGTGGCTCCATCCTACTGACGAAGTCTATTATAACATGTGCGGTCCCGCTCAAGGCATAACCGTCCTTGCCAGCGCCCACTCGGACGCAAACACCAAAGGCAGCGGAAAAGATCACCCGATTTTACTGACCCTCGATTACGGCAAAGGCCGCATCTTTCACAACATGCTGGGACACGGTATTGAAGCCTATGCCGGAGCCGGTTTTCAGCACCTGCTCATGCGCGGCACCGAATGGGCCGCCACCGGGAAAGTGACATTCGACACGCCGCCTAGCTCTGACTTCGCGGCAGACACAGCAGTTACGAGAACGCCTTAATGTTCAATTACGATAAGGTAAAATGTAGGAGCGGCTTTATGCCGCGATCGCTCGTTGGAGGTAATATCGGGGTAGAAAGCTACTCCTACAATAAGACCGCAGATATTTAGATGACATACTGGTTGGACATTGCGGCGGCAGAGCGAAGACGCTCTTGCCCTACCATTTCAGCTCTTACAGGTAAGGCCATCACGTCTCTGCGATGCCGCCGAAAATTCAAAAAAGCCACAATTTAAAAAAAAAAATTACTCCAGCCTCAATCTGCCTGCAGAACGATAGTACGTTCGGCCACAGAATTTATTTTGGCTCTCGAATAGAATAGCGGAAAATACCGATCGTTCGCCCACAACGGAAACAGGTCATTGTAATGTCTGTCACGCGGGTCTCCGGATTGTCCGGGAGCATTGATTGCCTGAGTCAGGTCCCAATTCTCCAGATCCATCAGAATACGAAAGGTTGCCCCGCTTCTTTGATTGTCCTCCTGATCAGCTCCGGTGTTGTTGACCGTATAAGCATAGCCTCCCCGTGGTAGAGGTCCCACACGAAGGGTGTCGGCCAGGCTGGAGGAAAGGCCATTTTCAAAGGCGTGGCGAAATATAACGTGCTTGTAGCTCTCCTGGCCAAATTGCCATTTCTCCATATCGGATCCCAGCTTCGCTACCAGTTCATCCACCGCAGCTGAAAGGGCATGGATCAACAGGGCGTCGCGTCCCATCAAGGGTTGATCTCCAAAACGGCCATCCGGGACCAAAATCCAATCGATCACGGTTTTCAGCTGCACGCTGACGTTAAAGTTGCCCTCCGGAATCCGCAGCATTTCCAGAAGCCGCTGCTTAAGTTGGCTCTCCCACGCTACATAAATTGCCGCCGGTACAGATTCCTTGCCTATACCATAGTCCCAATTCAGCAACAAACGCCGGGCATTCTCAGCCAGGTAGTCCTCTGCCGAAAGATCGGACAACAAAGGAACCAGTGTCCGGGCCGGTAAGGACAGGTAATCGGTTTGTGCGGCCATCATGTCAGGTAGGGTTATACGGCGTGCGCCTCCCAGCATTTCCGCTATACGATCTCCCCGGAACGGATCGGTCCAGCTATAGCCCAAGGCATCCAGGTGAGGATAATCCCGAGGAGTGACATGCTCGTTGGCGGTAATAATGAGCCCACTCTTTGGATTCGAGGAATGCGGAAGCTGCAGGATCTCCAGGTAACCGTTCCATTCAAATGTACCGTCTCCAGGAACGGGAACCAGGCCGCTCCAATTCGGCCGCCTGGGAGCGATCCCGACTGCTTGCCAGCCGATATTGCCCTCCCTGTCAGCCCAGACCATATTCTCTCCAGGGATGTGGCTATAGTTGCACGCCCTGCGGAATTCATCAAATGTAGTGGCTTGATCCATACGCAGACTGGCCAAGTATGGCGCACCGCCAATCTCAAGCCAGCCACAACGTACCGCATAGGCCAGATTTCTGCCTTCATCACGGAAAACTACCGGACCGTGGCGCGTGTACCACAGCTCCGCCTCGACCGGTTCCTGCCCTCTGACAGGAATCGTTTCCTGAATGCTTTCCATCGCTTCCCATGCACCTTTGTAGCGGTAGAGCTTCGAATCTTCCGGATGGGTTTCGTAAACGTATAAATCCTCGGCATCGGTGCGGTAGACTGTCAAACTCCAGCCCCCGTTTTCGTTGTGTCCGATCGAAATCCCGGGGATCGCGGGTTCTCCTGCCCCGGCCACATTCCAACCAGGACCGATTAAATGGGCTAAATATCGCAGGGACGGCGTCGCCAGTGTTCGATGAGGATCGTTGGCAAGCATAGGATAGCCACTGCGGGTACGCTCCCCGGCGATTACCCAATTGTTGCTGCCTTCGCTCTCGTCCAGCTCTTTGCGGCCAGGAAGATTGCCCTGCGAATCCAGTGGGACGTTTTCGTTGTCCCCAGGTGTCGAGAGGTTGTGTCGGACAATTGGATGGCGATCCTGATCGAAGCGCAGAGGCTCGCGAAATGCATTGTAAAGGTGGAGAATATCTTCAGAAAGC
>JAPUIL010000434.1 GCA_027297085.1 Verrucomicrobiota bacterium
CGACCGAGTTTTATAAATGTGCCTCCACCAGTCCGCGTTGAGAGGTCAACCCTAAGCTCGGGGCGGTTTGAGTGAATCTGCGGTTCGTTATCATTTGAGCGGATCTACCGAAGGCTTTGGCCAACAGCGAAGCGAACAACGGCCTTAAATCCCGCATTTCTTCGATAAGCCCAGGACAGGTAGCATGAACCAGCCGGCGCTTTGATAGGTTAGGTTAGGCACAGCGATTGCAAGGAATGTCCCAACGCCGGCTTCGTTTCGATAATTTATCAATAAACTGCTTACCTCAGGGCCATTCGGGGCTGACTCTTCGATACCCCGAGATGTTTATTACGCCAACAACTCAGTAATAACTTGCCCGCCAAATTGGGATAGCTGTTTATAGCGCCCACCGTGAAAGTATGTCAGCTTATTGTCGTCCAAGCCCAGGAGGTGCAAGAGAGTGACGTGTAAATCGCGAATGGGATGAACCACATCCACCGCTTCAGTGCCGAGTTCGTCCGTGGCTCCTACGATAGTGCCCTTTTTAACGCTAGCTCCCGCCAGAAGCATGGTCATTGCTTTGGCATTGTGGTCACGGCCGAGTGAATACACACCACCACGTTTATTGTTGTCCGCTGTGCGGCCAAACTCGCCGGTCCAGATCACCAAGGTGTCTTCCAGCATACCGCGTTGCTTCAGATCTTTGATCAGGGCGGCCATAGGCTTATCCACGCTTCGGATACGGGAACTGTGTCCCTCTTCCAGATAATCATGACTATCCCATCCACCGGAGAAAATTTGCACAAACCGAACACCCTGCTCCACTAAGCGGCGAGCCATTAGGCACTGGCGACCAAATACCTCGGTATCCTTCTCGTCCATACCATACATCTCACGAATGTGATCCGGCTCACTCTTGAGATCCATCACTTCAGGAACCTCCATCTGCATGCGGTAGGCCAGCTCGTAGCTCTCCATGCGGGCATCCAGCGCAGCATGCTCCGGATGTTTGTCCGCATGCATTTCATTTAAGAACGCCAATTCATCGATTGTCCGGCGTTGATGACCGCGTACTTTGTTGGACTGCGACTTCAGGTCCAAAATGGGAGACCCTTCCGGACGAAGCCGGGTACCCTGATAGTGAGCTGGAAGAAATCCATTGGACCAGTTTCCACCACCACCTTGCGGCATAGCCAATTCAGTCATCACCACATATCCGGGAAGATTCTGATTCACGGAACCCAAACCATAAGTGGCCCATGCACCCAGCGCTGGATCACTTCCCAGGCGACTTCCGGTATTCATATGAAAAAGGGCCTCCGGGTGATTTACGGACTCGGCCTGACAACCACGATAGTTGCAAAGCTCATCCGCCACTTCCGGATCAGCCATGTAGTGCCATTGATCACTCATTTCGATGCCGGACTGCCCAACTTTACGGGATTGAAACGGGCTACCGACGAAAAATTTAAACGGAGCGCCCTCTTTTGTCAGAGTCGACTCGGCCTTGTGTAGACGTTGGAGCTCCGGCTTCGGGTCGAATGTATCCATATGGCCGGGACCACCTTCCATGAATAACATGATCACACGTTTCGCTTTTGCTGGAAGCATAGGGTCCTTGGGCGCCAGTGGACCCAGACCAGGTATACTGACGGCATCAGCCGCAAACAGGTCCGTCATGGCGACAGATCCCAGCGATGCACCCAGCCCGCAAAGAAAGTTGCGACGGGACATGGGGGTCGATAAAGGACGGGAACATAAATTGTGTTTCATAATGATTTTCGCAAATTGTAGGAGCGGCTTTACGCCGCGATTTTTCGGTAGGCCTCAAAGTGATCGGGGCGTAAAGCCCCTCCTATAAATAATTCCAGAGAACTAGTACACATATACAAATTCGTGACTGTTAAAAAGAACGAGACACAGGTCAGCGCGGGTGTCGGGACTGACGTCACTCGCTTTTGCATCCGGTATGTAATCCTCGAATACAGGGAGAATTTCATTATACTCAAACGGTTTACCGGAAAATTCTTCAACCAGTGATCGAGTGATTTCGGTTGTGTATTCAAACGGCTTGGGTTCGAAGCGTTGATGATAGACCTGCATGTCTTCGAGATAATCAATAATGCGGTTTTGCTCCTTGCGGGATGGCTTGCGCCCCAGCGCCAATTCAAAGGCTCGGGAAACTTGAGACTTGAGACGTTTGGTTTCATTCTCAAGTCGCTGGGCAAACGCGATCGAGCGGTCCGTGACCACGTCGCTATTCATCAAAGTGAACGCCTGAGGTGAAACGGAAACGGAATCGCGAATCTCGCAGGAGTCGTTAGGATTCGGTTGATTAAACAACTCGAGAAATGGATCGGCTTGCCCGCGAACACGATAGGCATAGATACTACGACGATTGCGTTCTTCAGGAGTTTTGGACGGCTGATGCGCCGGTGCAATCGAGAACTGAATCATACGGGGCTGAAGGGCGACCTCCATATTGATTTCGGGCATGATAGGCAGGCCACCCATTTCGGAATTCAGTTCGCCTGTGATGGCCAGCATGCCATCGCGCAGTTCTTCAGCAGTCAATCGACGGGGCTGGTAAGTGGCCAGCAAATCGTTACTGGGATCCACTTCCCTCAATTTCTCGAGCTTGGGATGATTGCCTGATTGCTGGTAGGTATCCGACAGCATTATCATTCTATGCAAGCGTTTCATTTTCCATCCACCATCCACCAACTCAGCGGCTAAATAATCGAGTAACTTTTGATGAGTCGGCTTCCCTCCCTTGGCTCCGAAGTTGTTTGGATTTCCAGCAATCGGTTTTCCAAAGTGGTGCTGCCAAATACGATTCACAATGGAACGTGTGGTCAGCTGGTTTTGTGGATTAGCCACCCATTGGGCAAAAGCCAGACGTCGACCATTCAGGTCTTCAGAAATAACAAACGGATCGTCTTCATTTTCACTGGCAGGTATGCCTAGAG